>JBBISZ010000045.1:0-13092 GCA_037441045.1 Deltaproteobacteria bacterium
GTTAAAGACTAAATGAAAAATTAAATTCAAAGGGTTCTTTGCAAAATTTATTCTGGATAGATGTGAGGATAAGTATAATATGAGTTTACCCGAAAAATACGCAAAATGGAAAAGTATACCGAGAGAAGAGATAGATTGAAATCCCTCAATAGATACATCAAAGTGCAAAGGGTGTGGTATGTGTGTTACAAGTTGTGGAAGAAAGGTGTTTGATTATGATGTGGCAAATAAAAAGGCTATTGTGTACCTCCTGTGAGGTTTGGTCTATATATAATGCTATTAGCTTCCAAAATCCCGAATATGTAAAAAATCTAATAAGAGAAAATAAGGTTTTGATCATTGCTAAAAAGCAATTGGAGGAGAAGTATAAAAATGTATAGGACAATAGGTTTCGCAGGTGGGGGAATAATTACAAGGATTTTTATAAACAGACTAAAACAATCTTCCGATATGGAAATAAGGGTATCCGATCCGGATGTAAATGTTCTATCCCGATTAAAATCGCAGTTTCAGGAGATCAAAATTTTTAAAACAACAATGCAGTTTTAGCAGATTCTGATATTGTATTTATAGCAGTTCATCCGCCCGTATTAAAAATGTATTAAACGAGATTAAAGGGCATTTGAAAGATAATATGATTCCTGTCTCCCTTGCTCCAAAGATTAAGATAAATACAATTTCAGAGGTACCTGGAAAAAATAAATATTGTTAGAATGATTCCCAATGCATGCAGTTTTATTGGTAAAGGGTTCAATCCTGTCTGCTTTAATGACAGGTTTTATAGCAAAGTTAAAGAACAAATATCATCTGTTTTTTCACAACATGGAAAATCTCCCGAGGTGGCGGAGAATAAACTTGAGGCGTATGCTATTATCACAGGTATGGAACCCACATACTTATGGTTCCAGTTTGAGATATTATATATGATAGCAAAAGATTTCGGGCTGAGTGACCCTGAGGCAAGAGAGGCTATTGTAAGAATGGTCTCTGGTGCTGTAAATACACTATTAGAGTCCCATCTCAATTTTTCGGATGTAAAAGACTTAATACCTGTAAGACCTCTTAAAGATTCTGAAAACGATATAAACAACATACTGAACACAAAGTTAAAAGAAATCTATAAGAAATTAGTTGATTAATTTATTGGTTGTTATACTTCTAATAAGAATTATCAGGAGTTCAAAATGATAACAAGAAGAATTCTTCTAATTCTCTCTATCTCTATTTTAATTTTACAGGCCTCTTGCTTTATAAAAGAGAAGTGCTATTCAAACAATGATTGCTCCAATAATAAAATCTGCAATAAAGAGACAGGTGAGTGTGTGTATGAATGCAATACCGATAAAGATTGTGGACTCAATTTCAGGTGTGAAAACCACAGGTGCAGGGTTGTATCAGGTTCAGAGTTTATCTGCCCTCCTGATATGATTAGGATAGAAAATTCATTCTGTATGGATAGATATGAGGCATCAAGGCCAGACGCAACTGAGAGTTCAGTGGGTATGGACGATTCCTATGCTACATCAAGAAAGGGTGTCCTGCCATGGTATCCTGTGAGTCTCTCCCTTGCAAGAAGTGCCTGTCTTAATGCAAATAAGAGATTGTGTAAACCCGAAGAGTGGTATTTTGCCTGTACTCAGACAGGAAACTATGCTTATACATACGGAAATACTTACAACCCAACTATATGTAATAGTATTGATACCTTCTGTTACTGTGATAATCCAAATTGTTCGTCTCTGAACAACTGTCCATATCCACATTGCTATAATCAATCCTCTCCAGAAGGTGGAGGACCCTGCGGTGCGGCATTTAGAGTAATGCCCACAGGCAGTTTTGAAAAATGTGTAAACGAATGGGGTGTATATGATATAAACGGGAATGTCTGGGAGATTGTAGACATAGATGATGGACATGAGCACTTCAGAGGTGGGGCTTATAATTGTGGAGATTCAGAAATGCTTCACAGATGCGATTATGATGCAACTTGGGGCCCATCTGCCAAGGGTTTTAGATGTTGTAAAGATTTACAATAAGGGTTTGAACAATGAAAAGATTAATCATAGTTTTCTTGCTTCTGATCCTATCCAGAATATCTTATTCAAACGGAATAGAATACTGTAAGGAAATGAGTCTTCTTTTGAGAAAGATAGAAAATGTTAATGATAAAAATGAACTGCTAAATATTATTAAGGGATGCTATGAGAACCTTAAAAGCTCCAAAGAATATATTATTCTGCTTTCAAAATTGTATTTCATTAATGAAAATTATCATTTCGCAAAAAAGATACTGGTTGAATATTATAAAAGCAATCAGGATTGTGAGATAGCGGGATACATTGCCTATACGGATTTTATGCTGAAGGATAGAGACTCGCTTAAGGATTCACTTGGTTTGTGTGAAAATGATGTGGATATGCCTCAAGAGCAGAAATCCAGAATAAGTATGTTGAATGCAATACTTAATGGAGCAGAACCTGAAGAGATTCATAAAATCTATCCTGAAGATTATAATCTACTACTTCAGTTAAATAAAGACTCTCCTTTTAATTATGAGGTTAAAGCAAAGATAGGCTCTGGTTATACAACCAATGCATTTTCAATTCATATCACCGAGAGGGAATCGGGTCTTAAGAGCAGTTCTTCTCTTATTGATTATGACTTTGGTCTTGTATTAAAGCAGAAGATTTTTAATCAGACTTCACTGGGAGTTGACTCGAGTTTTAAAGGAACTAAATTTCTGAATGAAGAAGGTAATTTCTCTCCCCATAATCAAACCAGATACTCTATTAATTTTAGTCCATATCTGGGGCTAAGCAATGGCAGAGCAACTTTATCAATCAGATATACATTTGACACCATATTTTTGAATATGGACACAGAATATCAGTCCTCTCCTGTTCAGTTTTTTGAAGGTCATAGAGGTGAGATATTTCTCACTTTTTTAGGTAATTATGCCTTAATTTTAGGTGGAGGTAAGAGATACTTTGACGAAATGACCCGCAGCAGAACCGAAATTGATGGGGGATTTGGATATTTCAGGAGCATAACTTATAAAATCAACACCATACTATTACTTACAAATAGATATTATAATGCAAACTCCAGCGGATATGATAATCTTGGTCAATCCCTTCTCTTAAAACTTGACTACAGATTCAATCCTTCACTTGAATTATCTCAATATATAAGCCTCAATTTTGATAACTATTTAAATTCAACAGGTTATTTTATGGATGCAAAAAGAGGGAAGATAAACTGGTAAAATACAGCATTGAAGTCAGTTACAAAATCTTTGAATACCTGAATACCTATCTGAGTTATAATTATTCACACCGCAATTCTATTATTTCAAGATTTGATTACGATGACCATAGAATAATTCTGGGACTTAATCTTAATATGAATAAAAGACAGAAAACACCCGAAGTTACATATAAGTATCCTTTTGAAAAGATATATTTTCCTATAAAAGTGGATGAAAATAGTATACAAAGTACAATAAATATATTACAGGAGAACGAGACGATTCAAAGAGGTTCTCAGTGCAAGGACTGAAAGGCTCAATAATAATAGCGCGAAACTCTTTAATACTTGTAATCATAATATCTTTTCTGGCCATTCTTATTAATTTTGTACATCCACACAGAATTCCATTTGTAGCAGAAAGACCTTATGAAATATATGTCCCCTGTCCCGATACTACTGGTTCAATAAAAGAATTGGATAAAAATGAATTTATTTCACTCTCAAAGGATTCAGTAATAATAGATGCCCGCAGTCGTGAAGAGTATGAGAAATGGCACTTTGAGGATGCAATCAATATAGAATATGACTACCTCTCTCCAATCTGTCCTCTTAAGATAAAAGAGGTTATTTCAATGAAGAGGAAATATGTGATTGTTTATGGAGATGGAGAGGAGCCTGACTCAGGAAAAGAGCTCGCAAAGGAGATTGCAACAAAGGGACTTAAAAATGTGCACTATTTAAAAGGTGGTATAAAAGAATTGGAAAAATGAGATTCTTTGAGAGTAAATTTAATAGTTATTTGTCACTTTTTCTTAGAATATATATAGGTGGAATTTTTATCTATGCCTCACTTCACAAGATTACTCACCCTGATATGTTTGCAATTGATATAGCAACTTATGATATACTTCCACTTTATCTGGTAAACATAATGGCTATAGTACTTCCATATATTGAGTTTTTTTCTGGAGTCCTCCTTATAGCAGGACCTTTTCAAAAGGAGGCGGCACTACTAATATCAGGTATGATGTTTATGTTTTTTATCGCCATCATTATTGCCATTTACAAAGGTATTGAAGCGAGCTGTGGCTGTTTTGCATCTCAGAGTATTGAGGAGGATCCGATCTCATATAAGACAGTCATAAGAGACTTCATATGGCTTATAATTTCTCTATATGTCCTTTTTCTGGATAGAAGACCACTTCTGGTTTTTCGCAGTATGGGAGGTGTTAAATGAAAAATTCAATTGCATTGTTTTTATTAATGCTCCCCTCTCTTGTAATGGCAGAATCTATCTGCGACACACTTAAAAAGGAGGATATACAGAGGGCTGAAAAACTTGCATCAGAGATCAAAGTATATGACTGTTGTAATGACACGATCAGCAATTGTTTAAAAAAAGAGAAAGTCTGCAGGCTTGCCAGAAGGCTCAAAGAGGAGATATGCCTGTTAATTAGAGAAAAGGTAAAAGATCAGAATATAAAAGACGAGATCTCAAACAGGGCAAAATCCATGAACGCCCAGATCAAAACCCCAAAAGTTGAACTTGATGAGCAGTATATGGCTGGAGATAAGGATTCAAAGATTACTGTTGTTTCGTATATATGTGCAAGATGCCCTTTCTGTGCAATAATTACACCAAAGTTATATAAGGAGATCACTGAGGGAAGGCTCAAGGGGAAGGCAAAATTATATATTAGACCCTTTCCACTGAAATCCCATGAACATTCACTGGAAGGAGGTCTGGCAATGGTAGCGGCAGCAAAGATGGGAAAATTTTTTGATTATCTGATAAGATTGCAGGAGGATTTTAATAACTTTTCTTTACCTAAGTTAAATGTATATGCTGCTGAGGTTGGACTCACCATTACAAAATTTGAGGAGACTATGAAAGACCATGATATTAAAAAGTATCTTGAAAACTCAAAAAAGGAGGGATTAAAAAATGGTGTGGATGCAACGCCGACATTCTTTATAAACGGCAAGATATATTATTCAAACTTTTATATTTATCTGCTCGTAGATTCTATTCTTGAGGAGTATGATATATTCACCCAGAGCGAATATGAGAAATAGAATACAGAAGTTCTAAAAAATATTAATAATCCATGATAGATTACAGACTTAATCTGAAAAATCTTATAATCTGAAATAATAATGTATGGTTTATCCCTGGTTTGATTTTACAAAATTGCAGAAACCTAAATACATAGTTTATTGGTGCCTGATAGTCAGAATTTACATAATCAGTAAATAGTGTAATTCATATTTTTAAGACTTCTTTTGTGAATAATTTAACTGAAATAAAATAATTACCAGGTAATCAGGCATTATTGCATATTTTTATTGTTTATAAATCTGAATGTTTATGATATTATATTAATTTGCAAGAGGTGAGATTATGAACAAGAAGTTAGTCCTTACTGTGTTAGCAATAATAATATTACTCTCAAACGTAGTCTCTGCTCAACAGGCAGTAAAACCGTATGTTCTTATACTTTTTGATACATCTGGCTCGATGACAGAGAATCCCCAATCTGTAGATCAGTATTGTGATGGTTCAGATGGAAGTCCATGTAATGGAGAAGGTAAAAACTCCAAGATGTATACAGCAAAAAGCGTCCTATCCTCTCTCGTTCAGGCATTTCAGAGTAAGATAACATTTGGACTGGCAAGATTCTATCAGAAAGAGGGGGTCAGCAATCCTTCCAGCGCGTATGGAGGTAGAACAATAGGTTACGATGGAAGTGAAAACTGTGAAAAGGGTGGAGAGGTATTGGTACCTATAGCCGATGGAAATATTCAGGATATCCTTAATTGGATGGACAATAATGAAAGTTATCCTCAAAACAAAGAATTAAGAGCGGACGGCTCTACTCCGCTTGATAAAGCGCTTCAGTCTGTAAAAGATTATTTTGCAAATCAGGTTCTAACATCCGATACTATTCGCGATTGTAGACCATACTATGTAATACTTCTGACTGATGGTGAAGAGACCTGCGGAGGTGACCCTGTAGGTGCTGTTATGAAACTTAGAGCCACGCAGTACGGGCAGAACTACTATGACATAAAAACTTTTGTTATAGGGTATGGAGATAATACCAGAGGCGCCCAGTCTCTAAACGATATGGCGGTTGCAGGCGGAACTGCTGTAAATAACAAAGCCTATAGTGCAAGCGACCCTCAGACGCTTTCTAATGAACTCAACAAGATACTGAATATCACAATTCCGAAGGAGATCTGCGATGGTGTGGATAATGATTGTAATGGGATTACTGATGACGGACTAACTCGTGAATGCGATGGTGCCTGTAATACAAAGGGTACAGAACACTGTGAACTCGGGAAATGGGTAGAATGTACGGCGCCTTCATACGGAGATGAAAATAAGGAGTGCGACACAGGGTTATATGGAATATGCAAATACGGCGTTAACAGGTGTGAGGGTAATACACTTAAGTGCATACAGATATATCAACCTTCCTCTGAGGTCTGTGATGGTGTGGACAATGATTGTGATGGTTTTACTGATGAGGACGACAAGAATCAGATTCTCAAGCGACCCTGCGCCAATCAGTGCGGAACAGGTAATGAATACTGCCTCAATGGTAAATGGGATGAAAAGTCATGTGATGCACCTTTACCAAACAACGGTTGTGGAGGTTGTGGTCCAACCCCATCGGAAATTTGTGACGGGATTGACAATAATTGCAATGGAGAAGTGGACGAAGGCAAGGATATCTGTGGAGGAGATGCTGTATGCTATACAGGTCAGTGTGTGGTAGCATGTGTTAACAATGAATGTCCCTCAAATAGAAGATGCAATAAAGATGGATGGTGTTTGAAGGATGATAAGTGTTTTGATGTCGAATGCAGTGATGGAAGGATATGCCAGGATGGGGAGTGTATTGACCCGTGTAGCTCAATGGTCTGCCCTGATGGTTGGATCTGTAAAAACGGTGCATGTCTTGATGGTACCTGTTATGTAATTAGGTGTGAAGATGGAAAGGTCTGTAAAGATAGTCAGTGCATTGATGATCCCTGTAAAGATGTATCCTGTCAGAGTAGTGAGTTCTGCAGGGATGGCAGTTGTATCAAATCGTGCTATCAGGTAAAATGTGAGGATGGGAAAAAATGCGTGGATGGAGAGTGTGTAGAAGATAAATGCTGGGGGATAAAGTGTGATTATGGCAAGATCTGTATAGATGGCAATTGTGAAGATGATAAGTGCTGGGATGTGATGTGCGCATGGGGTAGAAGGTGTATCGACGGAAAGTGTGTGGATGACCCCTGCTTCAGGATAAAATGTCCTGAGCCTTCAGTATGTTATGATGGGCAGTGTATTGACGAGAATAATATTCCTGTACAGGATGCTGGTTATGATTTTGGACCTCCTCTTGATACATACATAGACATTGCCAAAACAGATTCTATTACATCAGAAGACTCAATCTCAAGTGAAGATATCCTGACTCAAAAGGACGGCGGTACTGGTAGAGATATTAATGTAAGTGATGATTCGTCGTCTTCATCCTGCTCCTGTAATGTTATTGAATAGACAGGGTGGATGTGGAAAATACCTCAAAACAGAACAGATTGTTATCTCTCGCAAGAAGATTTTTACCATACATTCTTGGTCTACTATTAATTATATATCTCATTCATATTGTTTCGATTGAGAGATTTATTCAGGCAATAGGCAGGGGGAGATACGAATACTTCTTCCCCTCAGCAATCCTCTTTTTTCTTGCAACTTTCTATGTGGATGTACTGGGCACCAAGTTGCTTCTTGACAAATCTGTTATGTACACATCCTACAGAGAGGTTCTTGTAGTAAAAGCCATATCAGGCCTTGTTGGGTTTTTAAATCAGGCGATAGGACAGATTAGTTTAGGCTACTATTACCACAAGAAGTCAGGACTGCCTTTCTTTTATATAACGGGCGCGCTTCTGCTTCTTCTCTTTATTGATATAGTAGCACTTGTTATCGCACTTGGGCTGAATATCAAAGAAGATGTTATTTCTGTCTCTTCCTTTATCCCATTTATGATAATAACATTAATATTGATACTCCCTATCTATCTTTTTCTGCGATTGTTGATTATGTGGATTTTTAAAAACGACAAATTGAAAATCTCTACAATCCTCATGTCAAACAGAGTTGGACAGATATTCGGTGCACTTACTCTCATTCCATTTACGGATCTAATTACAATTCTAATGGCGAGGATTCCACGCATATTTCTTAAGGCGATATTTATGGTTCTGGCTCTCTGGTTTTTTAATGTAAAGGTTCCATACTCAGAGGGGTTATCACTCATTCTACTCTCCATATTTATTGCTGCAATCCCGATTACGCCCTCCGGGCTCGGGACATTTCAGGGGATGAGCCTGATTTTACTCGAAAAATATGGAGATAGAGCAGATATATTAGCATCAACATTCTCTTCAAATTTAGTTTTTATTGCAGGTCAGATTATCATGGGCTTGATTTATTTTAATAAAGGACTTTTTATGATGAGCCATACAAAATCAGCATCAGAGGAGGAGAAATGAATATAGGCATACTTGGAGGAGGAGGTATTCGTTCTCCTATTATTATCAAAATGCTGTCAGAATTTGATTCTGGAATGCCACTATCGGAGGTTAGAATTCTGGATGTTGACAGCAACAAGACAGAAGCCATATTAAAGCTCTCATCTGTAATACTAAAAAGGATGAATAAGGGACTCAATATAGTCAAATGCAATAACATATCAGAATTTTCAAAAAGCCTTAATGTAGTAATATTTACCATAAGAGAAGGATTTGAAGAGGGCAGGGCAGTAGATGAGAGAATATGCCTGAGAAACAACATAATCGGACAGGAGACCACAGGAGCCGCAGGGTTTGCATTTGCGTCCAGAACCGCACCTGTATTAATTAAATATTCAGAGGAGATAAAAAAGCAAAGCCCCGGCTGTATAATCATCAACTTTACCAATCCCGCAGGGATAGTAGTGAGGGCTTTAAATCTCGCGGGATTTTCAGATGTTATAGGAATTTGTGATTCATCAGATGCGGCAAGGATACATTCAGCGGAACTTCTTAATAAAGATAGATTTGATTTTAATGCCTCCATCATTGGACTTAATCACCTCTCGTGGACTACAGGGCTTTTTTCAAACGGGAAGAATATATTGCCAGAGATTCTGAACAATGAAAGATTTTACGAAATAGCACATGGACCATTCAACAAAGAATTATTTGTCAGAGATGGCCTGTATAAAAATGAGTATCTTTACTACTATTATTGTAAAGATGAGGCGTTGAGAGAGATGCTCAAGGAGAAGGAGACAAGAGGCGAATATCTTTTGAAAAAAAATAGGGAATTAATCAGAAATTTAAGAGAAGAGGAGGAGGGAGAAAGACTTATTGAGATTTATGAATCTTATCTGAATGACAGATTCAGCACATATATGTCATATGCCTATCATGATATCAAACGAAGGTTTGCAGAGAATGAATCTGAGGGTTATGCGGAGATTGCATTAAAGATAGCCTCAGCCATGCTCCTGAAGAAAAACCTGAATATCCCCATGATAATCCCTAATAGAGGGACCATACCATTCCTGCCCGACGAGGTGGTGGTAGAAAAGTTCTGTAATATCAGAAATGGAAAGATTGAGGCACAGCCTGTAGATTATAATCTCCCAAACTTCGAAAAAGATCTGATTGAAACGATCTCGAGGTATGAAGAATTGACTGCCAGATCCATTATCAATAAGTCTTTTTCTGAAGCTATTGAGGCACTGAAGACCCATCCACTCATAGGAGAGAAGGTGGCGGAGAAAGTACTTAAGGAGTTTGTTGATGTACATAAAAAATATTTTGAAGAATACCATTTTTAGGAGATGATTAATGAATAGATTTGCCTTTTTGGTTTTGATTATGCTGCCTGTTGTCTCAGCCTGTACAGATAACAGCAAGAATGACACAACAGATATTATTGATGCAGGTGGAGATATCCTATCTTATGAAGATGCGACATATCCTTCCGTTGAGCCAAAAAAGGAGAAATCGGGAATATTTACCCTTGTATGGCTCAAGGGGACGCCTTATGAGATGGGATATCAACAGGGAACTCTCTTAAAAGAGGAGTTGAAGAAGGGGCTTGAGTATATAAAGAATGACCCACTGCTTTCACAACAGGAACAGATGGCAAGAGATATGGGAGTAATGGATATTGCAATCAAGCAGAGTTATCCCGAGATAATTGACGAATGTAAAGGGCTTGTAGATGCTGCCAGAGATGTGGGCTGGACATATCAAAAGTGTCTTATACTTAATTTTGGGGATGTGTTTATGGAGTATGTTGTAGACGGAATGCCCAAACAGGCGTGCTCACAGACGGCAGTTGCGCATAATGCTACAAGAGATAAAAGACTCTATCATACCAGAATACTGGACTGGTCCAAGATTGACTATATTCTTGAAAATCCTGTAATCTTTATCAGACAGCCATCGGGAGGTATTCCACATATATATATTGGATTTCCCGCCAATCTAAGTCCATATTCTGCAATGAATGTTGAAGGTCTTTCAATGGCATCCAATGAGGCACATCCGAAGGATGTATCTCAGACTGCACTTGAGGGGAGGAGTCATGTTCAGATGCTTGCAAAGATCGCAAGGGAGGCTCACAATCTCGATGAGGCAAGGGAGATTATCTTAAAAGAAAAGCATATGTCCACAGAGATATTTATGATAGCCGATGGAAAAAATAAGACAGCGTCAGTATTTGAGATGACAGCAAAATATATTGGTGAGAGAAAGATGGATTCAAATGGACTTGTCTATGTCACAAATCATTTCCTTGCTGATGACACAAAAGACTACGATCAGGAACCGACTAAAGAGGCAAATCTGTTGAGATATGATAGATATGCTCAACTTTTAGAGCCTGATGGTAAGGATTCACTATATGGGATGCTGGAGCCACTTACTCTGATAAAGATATTGAGAGACCGCATAAATCCGTATACAGGGGAGGAATCAGATATTAATGAATTTGACAATGGAAAGAGCATAGCCACCTATGGGGCTCTATATGCCATTGTTTTTGACCCCGAGAAAGGTATTGCGTGGATTGCAACAGGAAAGATCCCCGTCCCCCAGCAGCCATATACAGGTTTTTCGCTAAAAAAACTACTTGGCTACAAAGATGCCGAAGACCCGGTACCACCAGTACTGGAGTGATTATTCACCTTTTTCTATTTGATTTATTATCTGATTTATCTTCAGGATATCCTCCGCACGATAAAATTGAAATTTTAAACCCATACCAGAACCAGTCAATGAATCATCCTTTGTATATACAACCTTTGCAAGCAGACCGATTGGAGATCTATCATGAGGAAGTTTGATAAATATCATACCCGATGTACCGATAGTATCCAGATATGGAGTGTTAATAAAACAACCTCCAGGACTTATGTTTTTAATAACCACATTTAGACTCAATGTTGGACTTTCATAATGAGCCTCTACATAACAACTTTTTCTCTCAAATTGTCTCTTTTCCAGAGTGGCCATCTTACTCCCTCCCTTAAAAGACTAACCCTTAATTCTCAAAACATAAAACAACTTTATTAAGTTCTTGAGTACATTGGGGACTCTCTTGAAGAGATTGATTGATGGCTTTCTCTTCTCCTCAACATCCAGAGGTATCTCTTTTATCTTTATATTCTCCCTCTCCGCTCTTATCACAAATTCACTCGCAAAAAGATCCTTTGTAACAAGACATCTGTTGACTATAGGTAAAAGCCTTTCTCTTCTGAAAGATTTTAGCCCATGTGTATCTGAACCCTTAAAACCCAGGAGGATTCTCAACAGAAAGTTTATTATAATTGTGGCAATATGTCTTAAAAAAGGCCTTTTATCGTTTGCACCGCTTAAAAGTTTGGAGCCAATTACAAGCTCTGCCTCTCCATTTGAAAGAAGGTTTATAGCGTTTTTGTAAAAATCGTATATTCCCAGATCTATCTCATCACATATAACAAGCTCTCCATGGGAGGCAAGAATTCCTGCCTTAAGCGCTGCGCCATAGTCTGGCGTATCAGATGTAAGATACTTCACCTCGGAAAAGCTCAAACTCAGATCTTTGAGAATTTCGCGTGTCCTATCTGTGGAACCATTCTCAGAAACTATTATCTCAAAACTCTTATTAAAGTTACAAAGCATCCTATAAAGCTCAGTTATAGATTCTTTTAAGATCTTCTCTTCGTTGTAGACCGGTATTACTACCGATATATCTATCTTCTCCTTTTCCATAAATCACAGACCTCTTTTAATACAAACAGTTAAATGATTCAAGCACAAAATGACACCCGGTATCATATCTGCCTCTTCTTCTTTATTATGCAGGCAAAGGCATTATGATTGTGAATTGATTCCATACTCTCAGCCCTCACCATAAACCATGTAATATTCTTATCCTTATTCAATTTCAATGCGACCTTTCTTACCACATCCTCTACAAACATGGGGTTACTATAAGCCTTCTCTGTTACATACTTTTCATCTGATCTCTTGAGTAGACTGTAGATCTCACAACTCCCGGAAGATTCAGCAAGGTTTATTAGATCCTCAATCCATATAAATCTCTTATATCTGACACCAATGGAAATTATTGTCCTCTGATTATGTGCACCGAATCGAGAGATCTCTTTTGAACAGGGGCAGAGCGTTGTAACAGGGACATCTATCTCCACTATGATATCATCCTTTATCTTTCTCTGATAAAAGAGTTTGCATCTATACTCCATAATTGATGGAACTTTTGATACAGGCGCATACTTTGAC
>JBBISZ010000046.1:0-13072 GCA_037441045.1 Deltaproteobacteria bacterium
CCTTCATCCAGTGGTAAGTGGGCATATTTGAGTCTTGATATTATTAATCCATTGTGTATTTTCAGCAAGTATTCAAATACTTCATTAAATAGACTTCTGTTGCTTCCTATTTTTGAGGTAACAATTGAGTCAAAGTCCTTTTCTTTCATACCAGATTTCTGTATGAATTTCATATACCATGGAGCAAATCTTCTGATAAATCTGATCTGATGTTCTCTCTTTTTACTTAAATACCAGTTTTTCAAATATTCATTATATACATAATCTCTATTTGCGTATTTCAATCTCTTTGTAAAAATGTAGTGATTTTCCTCAAAAGAAATAATTGTGGAAGGGATAGATGATGTGTTCTCCAATAATATTATGGTAATGCCTCTATTGATTATATTGTGCAAGATTTTGGTGCTTATCGTTATGTCCCCAACAATATACAATCTATCAATTATATTAAACGGGACTCTTATTGGTGCCCTGTCTAATGTTTTTATCAGAAGAGATGGTCCATCAAGTTTTATATCTGTCCATATTTTATCAGTGATGTAAAGAGACTTCTTCATTTTTCAAGATTTCTTATAAAGTTCATTATCTCAGTTCTATAACTTTGCCTTAGATTTGAGTGAAAATTTTCTATTATTTCGTAAATTTCTCTCTTTCTTTTTTTCAAAATGTAACAGCCGCCGTTATCAGATATATAAAAATCATCCTTATTAAATATCTTTGATGCAAATATCTCATATACTTTTATGTCAACAGAAGGTCTGAATATCTCTGAAAAATCACAAGCAAGAGACTCTCTACTACTTTCTATTGAATGTAGATATCCAATAAATGGGTCAAGTCCAGATATCTCAATCTCCCTTACAAGTTCATAATGAAGTGTTGTATAAAATAAAGACAGTAGAGAATTTACAGGATCTCGCGGAGGTCTTCTATTTCTGTTTTCAAAATTTAATTCTTTGTCAAAAAATGTTTTATAGGCTTCAAAATAGTTTGCTGTGGCTGCTCCCTCCAGCCCTGATATAGTATCTCTATCTGAAGGGAAGGCTGTGAGATTTTTAAGACATGTAAAGATCGTGCCAATATTTTTAGTGAAATAATTTTCGCTGTAATTGTTTTTTTCTATTAGTACTTTCAGGTTATTAATATAGCCTTTTAACTTTTTTATGATGATTTCGCAACAAAACCTTATTGCAAAATCTGAAATATGTTTTTTGCATTGCAGTAGTCTTCTATTTGCATCATTCTGTCCACCTCCATAAATTTTGCCAATATATTTCATATTTTTTCCCGAGAGGAAGACTATTGTACAACCATTTTCAATTAATTTTTTGATTACCGATGTCTCAATTGTGCAATTGCCAATAATTATTACTCTGTCCAGAGGAATGATAGGAATTGTTCCAGTTCTCTGTTGATTTTCATAAAATACAATTGTATTACCTTCGATCTTTAACATGCTGTCTCTTTTTTCAATAAATACTGTTCCCATAGAAAACTATCATTTAACCAAAGTAAAAAAAATCTGGATCCTGTGGTTTTATTGCAATTCCGAGCGTGTGAGAATTACCTCTTCCATCAACAACTACAATATGAACTCTATCCACATTATTATCAATGATATTACTCAATGTTAGCATAATATTATTTACCTGGTTCTCGGTGAGAAAACATTCAAATACAGACTTCTGTCCACCGGTACTGTAATTCTTTATAAAGTATCTTGCCCTGTTTAATCTTCTTGAATTACAAATATCGTATGCAACTATATAAAGTCTTCTATTCATTGAGCATTTTTATCTAAAGCCAATAATAATTGCCCGTATTCTATTTTTATCATAAGGCATCAGGTATGAAAAATTCTATAAAAACAATATTCTAAAAATATTGTTTTATGGTCTGCCAGTGAGATAAAAATGATTTTAGATGATCAGGTATTTTTACTGTATTTTGTTGATTTTTCTCTTACCTGAATACAGATCCAGTGTGAGTTTTTTGATTTTCATATCGTAGGCTGATTTGTTTTTTATTATTCCGGATTGGGCGTAGGCTACGAGTGAGTCTATAAGTCCTTTTGTGTCCCCAAGTCCAATGTTGTAGTTCATTGTCTCAGTGGTGAGCCATTTTTTGGCAGCCTTTTCACCTTTTGTGTATGTTTCATAGTTGTTCTTTGCCTCAATATATTCTTCGTATAGTTTTCTCGTCTGTAATTCTACCGCCGATGTCAATGCCTCTTCCAGATACTGATATTTCATAAATTGGGCGTATGTCTGAATCTGCTTTCCATACTTTACACCTATATCCAGTGTTACCCTTGCTCCCAGACCTACTGCAAAACCCAAGTAATTGAAATCGTCTCTAATCCACGGATTGGTCTCATCAAAGTCAAAGTTGCTGTGAGAAAATCTCAGTCCTCCACCTACAAATATATCGGGGAAGTACGCCTTCTTTTGCGCCCTTGCCAGAAGCTCCATAGAATGTTTTACTTCATGTAGAGCCTTTATTTCATATCGGTTCTCTCTGGAACTCTTTATATACTCATTGAGTTCAATATTGTCTGTGGATTTCTCTTCAAGCTCTTCTTCATTGATCTCCACATCCTCGTTTATGCTACAGAGTGTTGAAAGGGCAGACTTTGCAAGGGAGAGCCCCTTTTTTGTCTCTGCAATCCTGAAATAGAGTTCTGATGAGTAGTAGTCAAGTTTGTAAAGGTCCTTTTCTGTTACACTCCCTTCCTCTTTTTCAAGAAGTTCTTTGAGCTTCTTTCGGGCATCCAGAAGTTTTTTCTCTCCATCACTTAATACGCTGAGAATTTTATTAAACAGAACGACCCCATAATAAGCCTCTGCAACCCTTACGGAGATCTCTGTCTTCTTTGCTTCAAGATTTGCCTCTGCCGCCATAACTCCACTACTGGCAGCATCCTTTAAGTCTCCGAGCTTCCCAAATGTGTAAATCGGATAGAGAAAATCTACATTTGATTTTATCAGGTATCCTGCATTATCAATACCCATATATCCGAAGTTGGATGCATCTGTAACTCTGTTTACCTCCTTTTTGTGATTGGCAACAGGTCCTCCAGCCATAAAATCGGCATTTATATAAGGTAAATAATACGAAGATGCGGCTTCTACATATTTTCCTCTGTAATACTCCATCTCCTCTTTAAGGCTCAGAATCTCCTTATTGTTTTTGAGAGCCATCCGGGTGAGCTCGCTCAATGTAAATTCTCTTGCGTTAATTGAAAATGAAAATAAACACAGGATAAAAAGAATCAATTTTTTCATAGATTAATATACTGCTGTACAGGAGCAGCCCTCCCTTTCAATATCCAGATCTTTTTCTATACTGTCAGAGATTGAATCCAGTGGTCCTGTATCATTATCCATATTGCCTGCATCCAGAAAAGGGTCAGTCCTGTAACCTATACACTCGCCTTTGCCGTTGCAGTAGTCATAGGGTGTAGAAGGGTCTTTGTCATCGCACTTTGTACCGTTTACAACATTTGTCCATTGAATCTGATCTGAAAGGACATTACAGTATTTACAATCATTGCCGGGCTCAATACTGAGATCCTCAATACACTGACCTTCTATCAGGCAATAATTATTCATGATTTTGCTATAGCACCCACCAAGCCCATCGCATAGATTCATTGTGCAGGGAATATCATCTTCACAGTTATACTGTTCTCCTCTGCACTCTCCATCGGCATTACAGACATCATTTTTTGTACAGTTCTCTCCGTCGTTGCACGGTGTGCCTACCTCATATATTGTCCATGCATATTGATTTTTTGATACATCACACTTTCTACATCCATTTGTATCCTCTGTACCATCAATTATGCACCTATGTTCTATCAGGCAGAATCCCTTTTTGAGGCTGTGCAGACATTTTCCAGATCTATCCTTGTTATCATCGGTGCATTCCAGATCGTCATTTTGATTGTCACTCCACATATACTGGTTTTTGGTGGGAAGACAGATACCACAGCCGTCCTCTGAGGTTTCATATACCTTATAACAGATATTATCAATCAGGCAGAATCCGTCCTTGAGGATATTGCTGCAACTACCATTTATAACACTATCTTCAGTACAATCAAGATTGTCATTACAATCAATCCGGGAAAAGTACAGGAGATAAAATGCGAGATATAACATCTGTCTTCTCCTTATTGATTACTTCTTAAGTTTTGAAAGTTCTTCTTCAATTGCAATAATATATTCCTGAACTGATTTTGCCCCTATCAGCATCCTGCCATTGATAAATATTGTGGGGACACTTGTAATCTGACATTTGACACAGGTTTCAATATCTCTTGCAACAGTCTGTTTTGTAGTATTGGAGTCAAGGCAGAGTCTAAACTTTTCTTCATTAAGTCCCATCTGTGAGGCATATCTCAGAAGAGATTCCCTATCCA
Source organism: Deltaproteobacteria bacterium (assembly GCA_037441045.1). GTDB lineage: Bacteria > Myxococcota > SpSt-1050 > SpSt-1050 > SpSt-1050 > SpSt-1050. The sequence goes on from JBBISZ010000046.1 coordinate 4,424, forward strand.
GATCCCCGGACATTAGTCTATCTATATAATCCCAGAATCTGTTCTGCTCTCCTGCGCATACTGATGCGTATGCCGCAAGACAGGCTCTGGGGTGCATATTTACTTTAATCTTCGGGTTGCATTCGGATCCCAGAGGAAAGTTTTTGAATACAAATCTGACCTTATCTTTGTATTTTTCGGCTGCCTCTTTAATTGGTGGAAATGCCTTTCTACAAAAGGGGCACTCAAAGTCCGAAATCTCCACTATTGTTATCGGGGCATTTTCTGGACCTTTTGAGAATGAACCTGAGATATCAATATCTTTGTAAACAATATTTTCTTTTTTGCTTTCGGATCGTTTCTTTGCTTCAATATGTTCGGATATTGTGATGTTTCTGAGTATTAGAGTGGAGATGAGGGCAAATACAAAAAAGGTTATTATGGTTATTGTAAATCCTCTATTGCCCCTTAAAGGACATGAGATATTCAGACTGAAATAATTCCTGAAATTTATCAGGGCAAATATAAGAAGGAGTATGTTTACTATGTATAGACCACAGCAGAGGATGCAGAAGGATTTTATAATTGCGAGTGAAATATAAAAGAGGATGAGTGAATAAAGGTTGCAGAAGATGAAGATGAGTAGATTTACTGTATTAAGCAGATTGGAGAGCGGGTGTCCTTTGAATGAGGCAAATGCAAGTATAATGATGAATATATATGTCAGAAATCCGAGGTGTGAAATCGGGATAGAAAAGACTTCTGAATATTTTGAGGAGTTGACTGTATCACAGTTTATTCGCTCTGAAATATTACAGAAACTCTGATAATTGGGCGTGCTTATTACTTTGATATGCAGATGGGTAAGTTCTGCTGATATGATTACACCTATCAGTGCTATTATAATAATTGTTATATATTGCCATTTCTTCATCTCTTCTCCCTTAAAACAGAGAAAACCAATCTCAGGTCGATAGACACAGCGGATTTATCTTATAGTTTCATTTGCTTGTGCTGTCAAATAAAATGGAATGATATATCAATATGCGCACTAATATTGAAGCTTGAGGTATGTGTATTTACTTAAGGTAAGGTGTTAGAAAACATAAAACCTGAATGAATAAAATTGTACCTGACACCTATATTGAGATACTACTAATAACCGCTCGCTTATAATTGGCACCAGTTTCATAACATGGTAGCACGATGCCAGAGGAGGAGAATTTAACCTGTTGATATTAAGTTAGATTTCTTAATTGTATACAATTATTATGCCAGATTTATTTTTTTATTGAAAAGTAGTAATTAGTGTATTATATTCAAGTTTAGATATGGGACCAGAATTAAAGCAAACTCAGAAACTAAGGCAGGAGATCAGGCTTACCCTCCAGATGCAACAGACATTGAAGATGTTGCAGATTGCAAGACAGGAGCTTATTACATCCTTAAGACAGGAGATTGAGGAGAATCCGTTGCTGGAAGAGAAGTTAGATATGGAAGAAAGCTCTAATATATTAGATTATGCTGAGAGCAATGACGAAGATTCATCTGAAGATTCAATTTATAATAATTTTCAGAAGGATTTTTCTGAAGCACCTTATAATTATTATAGTTATATAAATGCCAGAACAGAGGGGAAATCTCTGGTGGGACAGCCAGATGGAATAAAAGAGGACAGAAATATCAAGTTATCAACAGGAGCTACCTATAAAAGTCTTATTGATCAACTGAGAGAACAGCTTATATTATTGGATCTGCCAGAAAAGGATAGGGAGATTGCGGAGAATATAATAGAAAATCTCGATGATAATGGATATTTTAAGGGTGAGTCTGAAGAAGAAGATCTTGTAATGCGAATAGCAACGATGACGCGAAGTACGGAAGAGGATGTATTGAGAGTATTGAAGGTTGTGCAGGGGCTTGATCCACCAGGAATTGCGGCAAGAGACCTTAAGGAGTGCCTGATTATTCAGGCAAAAAGATGTAATAAAGACAGTGATAATTTAATAAAGGTGATAACCAATCATTTACAGGATTTTGAAAAGAAGAGATATCACGTTATATCGAAGGCGCTAAATATATCAGAGGAAGAGGTTAGAGAGATCGAAAAAATTATAAAAAGATTCGATCCCAAGCCAGGGGCATCAATCGACAATGAAAAGACAGAATTTATTCAACCCGATGTCGAGATATATAAAACAGAAAATGGATTTAAGGTCAGATTGTTAAAAGATGATATACCAAAAATATACATAAATAGGGATTATCTGAATATAATGCGCAGACGAGGAAGGGATCCAAACAGCAAATATATAAGGGATAAGTACAATAGTGCAAAAATACTTCTAACAGCTCTCAATGAAAGAGAGGATAAAATAATTAAAGTAGCCAAAATTATATTGAATAAGCAGAGAGAGTTTTTTGAAAAAGGGGAGGGTCACTTAAAGCCTCTCCTTGAGAAGGATATAGCCAATGAACTTCAGTGTGATGAATCTATTGTAAGTAGAATTTTTAATTCAAAATACATACTGACTCCGTATGGCGTCTATCCGATGAAATATTTTATTAAGAGAGCAGTGTTTTCCAAAGAGGGAGAAGATATTTCAAATGATATTATTAAATCAATGATACAGAATATGATTGAGGATGAAGATCCAGGTTATCCACTAAAAGATGAGGAGATAGCGAGGAGACTCGCCCGTCAGAATATTGCAATCAAGAGGAGAACAGTTGCCAAATATAGAGATCTGCTGGGTATTCCATCATATATTGTTAGAAAAAGAATAAATAACCTGCCTAAATAAGAAAAAAGCATCCATAAATTATAGAAAATTAAAATGCTGAATCTATTAAAATATTCAGATAATGAGTTAAATTAGTATGAAAATTATTGATTACCCCCTGTGGCAAAAGTGATAATATAAAATTTTATTGTGTTCCATATCTGTCCAGAATAAATCTTGAAAAGAAGCCCTATATGAAGTTTTGTTCAAGATGACTGCTGTCCAAAATAATCTAAAGTCTAAAATTTGTCCTTATTAAACAATGCATTAAGTATGGTTATTTTGCAGTTTCAAAGTCAGGTTGCTCACATTCTCTTCTATTTTTCATTCAATATGCTGTCAAGTTTATGTTTTCCTGAAATTTAATTGCTCTATCTCTAATTAGGTTAGTAAGGTATCTTAATGTTTATTTATCTATTACCATAAATCTCTGTATGTCTAATTTCCCAATAATTCTTCAAGATTAAAAATTGGACAAAATTTTATTAAAAAACTTTTCTGGATAGGTGTGGTTCAATATAATTTTATACGACAGTAATAGTATTCAAATTATTATTCGAGACCTTCCATAAGGGCCGTTGATAAATATCTCTCACCTGTATCTGGAAGCACTACAACAATTGTCTTACCTTTTGAGCCTTCTCTCTTTGCGACATTGAGTGCTGCCCAGAGCGCAGCACCTGATGAAATTCCTATCAGGAGCCCCTCTTTTCTGGCAGCCTCTCTGGCGGTATTTATCGCATCTTCATTGGTTACCTGAATTATCTCGTCTATAATTTCCCTATTGAGTACATCGGGAATAAATCCTGCACCTATCCCTTGAATTTTATGAGGTCCTGGTTTCCCACCGGAGAGCACAGGCGAGGCGGCAGGTTCAACAGCTATGCATTGTATTTTCTTCTTTTTCTTGATTACTTCTCCAACGCCTGTAATGGTTCCACCTGTTCCTACTCCTCCAACAAAGATGTCAATCTGGCCATCGGTATCTCTCCATATCTCTTCGGCTGTAGTTTTCCTGTGGATGGCAGGATTTGCAGGATTCTTAAATTGTTGAGGCATAAAGGCATCGGGGGTATTTTTTACAATCTCTTCAGCTTTTCTAACCGCACCACTCATCCCTTCTGACCCTGGTGTCAGTACCAGTTCTGCACCGAATAGTTTTAATAGTTTTCTTCTTTCTACACTCATGGTTTCAGGCATAGTAAGAATAAGTCTATAGCCTTTTGCCGCTGCAACAAATGCTAGAGCAATCCCTGTATTCCCGCTGGTAGGTTCTACAAGAGTGGTAATACCTGGTTTTATAATACCTTTCTCTTCCGCGTCTACAATCATTGCAAATCCAATTCTGTCTTTGACACTATGTGCAGGATTGAACGACTCGATCTTGGCATAAAGGTTGACTTCTTCAGAATCAATGAGCCTGTTGATTCTAACAAGAGGTGTGTTCCCGATTGTCTCAATTACATTTTTGAAAACTCTCATATTTTTCCTCCTTTGGTTAAATATAAAACATTGGCGTCATTGGTGAAAACATGTTTTCGAGTCTCTTTAGCAGAATCGATAGTGGTAGATTTTTTAATTTGTTAATAAATTCTGTATCGAGTTCTTCAAGGATTGTTGCAGAAAGATCACGGTATGTCCCTTCCTTTATTGTCTCTTTCTCTTTTCTTCCTTGAGGGGAAACGGCAGAGATAATATCATAAAGTGAAGTATCCTTGGGATTCCTTCCCAATTCATATCCACCCTTGCTACCCCTGATAGATTTCAGTATGCCCGCTCTTTGCAATTCGGAAAGAATAACGGTAAGGAATTTTTTTGGAACCTGAGTAGAATCATATATCTGCGAAGTATTAACTAACTTATTCCCCCTGTTTGTATAAGCTACATAAAGCACTATGGAAAGAGCATATTCAGTCTTTTTATTAATCTTCATAAGTCACCTCCCAATAATCTACTTATATAATCGAAAAAGTAGAATATGTCAAGAAAAAAAATGAAAAGATTTAATTCGTTTTCTGGAATTATGTGGAATTGTACCTGGCACTTCTTTTGGCACTTCTTTCTTTCCTTGATTTCTATTATCCCAATGGAAAAAGGTAAAATATTACATGATATCAATATGTTACACGGTAGCTGGCACTTCAAAGTAACTGGCACTTTTTCGATTTCTATATGGCTTTTTTTATACTGGTGTGATTTTCCCTATTCTGGTAACTGCTGGTAACTGGCACTTTATCTGGGTAACTGGCACTTTATCTACAACTAATATTTTTTTGCAAGCAGGATTAAGAAGTTAGAAGGTTTTATTGTGGAATATAATTTGATGGTATAAGCAAAAAAGGAGGTGTTTTTTATGCTCAGATTTAAATTTGGTCCTGATATGGCATTTATTATTTTGTTTATTTTGCTGATAATATGCATCGTAATTCCGATGCCGGCGTATCTTATAGATGTATTAATATCACTTAATTTATGTGCAACAATTCTAATTCTGGTTATTTCATTGAACATCTCATCAGCGGTTGAACTTCCATCATTTCCTTCAATTCTTCTGATTACTACCCTGTTTAGATTGTCTCTAAATGTGGCATCCACGCGTGCAATTCTGACGGAGGGCGATGCCGGAAGGGTTATTTTTGCATTCGGGAATTTTGTTATTCAGGGCAACTATTTTGCAGGTGCTGTTGTCTTTCTCATAATTACGATAATTCAAATTATTGTTGTCACAAAAGGTGCTGAAAGAGTAGCCGAGGTTTCTGCCAGATTTACGCTCGATGCTATGCCTGGTAAACAGATGTCCATTGATGCCGAATTGAGATCGGGGCATATTTCGCCAGAGGAGGCAATAAGACGGAGATCCAATCTTGCGGTAGAATCGCAATTCTTTGGCTCTATGGATGGTGCAATGAAGTTTGTAAAAGGTGATGCGATTGCAGGTATTTTGATATCAATTATCAATGTCGTTGGAGGGATTTCCACAGGCACAATTATGAAAAATCTAAGCATTTCGGATGCTGTTTCAAGATATACAATTTTGAGTATAGGTGATGGTCTTGTTTCTCAGATTCCTTCACTGATCATATCGATTTCTGCCGGGATCATAATTACTCGTATATCTACTGTCAAGAAGGCAGGGCTTGGCAAGGAGATATATCTAAATCTTACCAGGAAACCTTTAATGATCCTTGTGGTATCTATTGTTGCACTAATATTTGCAATATTACCTCATATACCATTTATCCCATTCTTCTTAATTGCTTCGGCATTTTTTCTGGCTTACAGAAGGCTCAATAATAGTATGAAAGATAATGAAGTGGATGACAGTAGCAGGTATGCTATCAATTCAGCAAATAGTAATACATTGGAAAATGCCTTATCTGAACCTCAGGTGTCAGTCCTTGTTGAGCCAATTTCTCTCATAGTTTCAAACGGATTAATAAATGAACCTTCTATAATCTCTGCCGAGACAATAGTAAGAGACCTTATTTCACAGGTTAGAAAGGATCTTATTACTGAAATCGGATATAGATTGCCGGGTGTAAAGGTGGTAAAGACTGATGAAGATGAAATAACAATTGGTTTAAAACTCTTTGGTGTCAGGGTTTCAAAGATGGGACTTAAGAGTAATCCTTCATTTGTTAAGATAGATAAATATGCAGAGGATGTAATTTTAGAATTGTATGATGGTACATATATCAGATATGCCAATGAGAATGATAGTCCCGAAAAAATAATTGATATCAGGGAATTTATTATTGAGTTTATAAAAACCCAGATAAATAAAAATATTCGTGATATGTTTGGGATACAGGAGACTTCGGAAATAGTAGAGGAGATATCTTCAAGGTATCCTGCCCTTATTAAAGAGACTGTTCCCAGAAGTATTAATCTAAATCTTCTCTCTGAGGTTTTAAAAAATTTGCTTGCTGAAGGTGTGTCTATCAGAAACATAAAAGGTATACTTGAGACTCTACAAAAATATGTGCCTTTTGAAAAGAATCCTAATATCTTAACGGAATTTGTGAGGGTATCACTTTCAAGGCAGATCTGTCAGACTCTCAGCAGAAATAGAGCAATATCTGTAACTGTTGTATCGCCTGAGATCAATAAGATCATTCTGGATTCTCTTGCAGATGTTCAGGGAGAGAGTGTGCTGGCAATTAATCCACAGGATGCAAAAAGGATAATAGACAGAATTAAAGAGGCAAAATTAAATTCCAAAGGACAGATGAACCTTCTTACAGATTTTGAGCAGAGGAGATTTCTAAGAAAAATTATTGAGTATGAAATGCCATTTGTCCATGTTCTATCTTTTAAGGAGATCTGTCCTGAAATTAAGGTAGATATTAATGGGACAATCAATCTGTAAGTAATTTCTTTTCCTTTACATTTGTAATGTTGCAAATATAATTGATTCTACAATTTTTAAGCGGAGGAGCTAATGATTGAGAGATATGATGTTAAGGAAGTGAGTTCACTTTTTACAGAGGTTGCGAGATTTAATGAGTTTTTGAATATAGAACTTCTGGTCTGCGAGGCGTATGAGAAAAAAGGCAAGATTCCTTCCGGTACTACAAAAAAAATCAGAGATATTGTTGGAGAACTCTCGGAGAGTGATGTAAGAGAGATAAACGAGATAGAAAAGACTACCAGACATGATATTATTGCATTTCTAACATTTATTGAAAAAAAGGCAAAGGACCTTTCAAAATATATTCATCTGGGACTCACGAGTTATGATGTGGTGGATACTGCACTCTCATCTTTGATAGTGAAGGGACTGGATATTATAATAAGCGACATTAAGAACCTATCTGAGGTATTTTTGAGCAGGGCAGAAGAGTTTAAGAATCTGCCGATGATTGGAAGATCCCATGGTATTCATGCCGAACCTATCACATTTGGACATAAGTTGATAAATTTTTATGATGAGACAATGAGGAATCTTTTGAGGGTAGAGAGGGCGCGAGAGAATATGGCCGTTGGAAAGATATCAGGCGCGGTAGGTGTTTATGGGAATGTGGATCCAGATATAGAAGAGTATGTGCTTGAAAGGATGGGGCTTAAGCCAATATATGCAACTACCCAGGTGATATCCAGAGATATTCATGCAGAGGTTATGCTATCACTGGCAATAAATGCTGCTTCTATTGAAAAATTTGCCACCGAGGTTCGACATCTTCAGAGGACGGAATTAAGGGAGGCTTTTGAATTTTTTCAAAAGGGACAGAAAGGTTCATCCGCCATGCCTCATAAGAAAAACCCGATACTCTCTGAGAATGTGTGTGGTCTCGCAAGGATAATCAAATCATATACAGTTGCAGCACTTGAGAATATTCCACTCTGGCATGAGAGGGACATCTCGCACTCCTCAGTTGAAAGAATAATGCTCTCCGATGTTTTTACTCTGTCATCATTTATCACAAGACGCACTGCAAATATATATAAAAACCTGATAGTCTCCGCTGAGAATATGGAGAAGAATCTTGCTATTACCAGAGGGCTCTACTTTTCGGAGGCATTGATGCTCAGATTGGTGGATAGGGGATTATTGAGGCAGAGGGCATATGAGATAGTACAGGCTATTGCATTGAATTCTTTTGAAAATAATCTGGATTTCAAAGAAGAGGTAAAAAAGAGTCAGGAGATTAAAGCATATTTGAGTGAAAGTGATATTGATTCAGTCTTTGATATGACTCATCATCTGAGAAATATTGATTATATATTTAAGAAAGTATTTGAAAAATATAAGTAATTCAGCCATGCCGTATAAAATAAATTCGGAATAATAAGTTATCAATTTAACTTTGAAGACTTTCTTTGTAAAATTTATTATGGAAATATAATTTATTAAGTTGACAAAATTAACAAAGTTGTTAATAATCTG
>JBBISZ010000047.1:0-3738 GCA_037441045.1 Deltaproteobacteria bacterium
AGGCAAATGGGGTGAACTTCTGGAATTCTCTCTGGACAAATAATGGTTCTCAATTGTGGGAGGTCATAAGAGGTCTTATTACAGATAATTTTGCACATCACCAGAACCCATGGTGTATAAAATGTGATGCAGCCTGCAGAGCAGATCCAGTTGCTAATCCGCCACAGATCAAGACCTATCCAGTTGATCTCCTTGAGGGGATGAGGAAAGGGAGACTTATTGGAGGATATATAGAGCCTACAAGACCGGATAGATGTGGATCTGATGATGAGTTCCCGATGCAACCGGGAATGGATGCACTATTTGCAATATATCCAATCTTTTATTCTATTGCTGGGGCATCTCACCCATGGTATCACAACTCACTCTCAGATTATCTGGATTCTCAGGTAGTTGGAGGCACTCACAGATTTGATCCACCCAAGGGCGCAGAGACGGTGACAATGGTAAACAGTTCAGGGACCAAGACATATCTTGCAGCACAGACAGATGATGGATTGGGCATCTCTTATCAGCTGGTAAAAAATGGACATTATATTAATACGCACCTTGCATATTATACCGCATGTATGAATGATGAAGAACCATCAGATGAATTAAAGGCTGAGATCTCCAGACCATGTTCAGAGGTACTTGACTGTTATAACCCGTGGATAAGGCCCAGACCAGAATATTGTGACGCAGAAGGCTGGGATATTCTCTTTATGTATGATGGATTCAAATATAGAAATCTGGACAGGGTTGAGGCTATGCTGATAATGATGCAGGATATGATTGATATTGCAGGACATTACGCATGGAGAGTCCCTGGATTCCTTGAGGAGCCATAATTAATAGAGTACTTACCTGTTAGAAAGGCGGCATTAATTGCCGCCTTTTTTATTTGTAATTTTCATTTTATGTTTGACAAATGAAGAATGATATTGTAGTTATTCACTATCTTTTACTCCCCGCTAAAACTTAATAGTGCGGGTCTTTAAAAATACCGTTAGTGTCCGTCCTTGATTAAATAATTTGTCAGGAGGAAAAATGAACTTATCAGAATTAAAGGATTTAAAAATTCAGGATCTGGTTAAACTGGCAAAAGACCTCCAGGTAGAAGGTGTCAGGGGTATGAGAAAACAGGACCTGATATTTGCTATTTTGCAGGCAGAGGCAGAGAAGAATGGTCTCATTTATGGTGAGGGTGTTCTTGAAGTTTTGCCAGATGGTTTTGGCTTTTTGAGGGCTTCAGACTATTCTTATCTGCAGGGTCCAGATGATATTTATATCTCTCCGTCGCAAATTAAGAAGTTTAATCTAAGAACAGGAGATACTGTCCTCGGGCAGATAAGACCACCTAAGGAGAATGAACACTATTTTGCAATGATTAAAATAGATGCCATAAACTATGAAGACCCTGAGGTGGCGAAAGATAAGATTTTATTTGATAACCTGACTCCATTATACCCAAATCAGAGATTCAATCTTGAATATGATCCTGATAATTATACTACGCGAATTATTGATCTCTTTTCACCAATTGGAAAAGGTCAGAGATGCCTGATTGTTTCTCCTCCGAGGGCTGGTAAGACAGTCTTATTACAAAATATTGCAAATGCACTTTCTGCCAATCACAAGGAAGTTTATTTGATTGTACTTCTGATTGATGAACGACCAGAAGAGGTCACTGATATGGAAAGGTCTGTAGTAGGGGAAGTGATCTCATCAACATTTGATGAGCCACCTCAGAGACATGTTCAGGTTGCTGAGATGGTTATTGAACGCGCAAAGAGGCTTGTAGAACACAAAAAAGATGTAGTAATTCTGCTCGATTCAATAACAAGGCTTGCAAGGGCATATAATACTGTGGTACCACCATCCGGAAAGATCCTCTCAGGTGGAGTTGACTCAAATGCGCTGCATAAGCCCAAGAGATTTTTTGGAGCCGCAAGAAATGTAGAGGAGGGCGGTTCTCTTACTATTATTGGTACTGCACTGATTGATACTGGTTCGAGAATGGATGAGGTGATCTTTGAAGAGTTCAAGGGTACTGGAAACTGCGAGATTGTGCTGGATCGAAAGTTAATGGAAAAGAGAATCTTCCCAACCCTCGATATACCGAAGAGTGGCACAAGAAAAGAGGAATTATTATTGCCGGATTGGGCACTAAAAAGGATCTGGATTCTCAGACAGCTACTTGCACCCCTGAATCAGGTAGATGCTATGGAATTTATCCTTGAAAAATTGAAGAGAACGAAAACAAATAAAGAGTTTCTCGAATCTATGAATCAATAATTGGTGAGAGAAGTTTATTTATGAAATATATAAAAGTTTTTTTTATATTGCTGGTTGTGGTAGAGCTTTCCTGTTCATCAGAAAAAATAGAGAATGAAAATGCAGATACAGGACATGATAAATCTTTTAAGTGCAGTTCTATTGAAGATTGTTCAACAAAGGAGACAAAGGAGAAGGTCTGTGTAAAGAATGGGTGTGTTCCTGTTGGTGATGCCTCTAAAATAGTCCATATTGTTTTTTATCCAAAATACATTTCATCTATTGTTATGGATATTTCATCGTTGAAATATTTTTATTTCTACCCAATTGATATAGCAGGAAATAATATTTCCTGTGAACAGCTCTTAAATAATTATGATTTTAATAATAAACCAGAATTTAATATTATTCAGGAATATGAAAAACAGGCAAAGATATCTTCAACAGGCTCTGAAATGTATACACTCCCTCTACCTACCATAAAAGATTCTCTAATTTTCTTTATCTTCTATGATGACAAAGGGAGTGTATTGGCTCTGGGCTGTGCAGGAGGTATTGATACTACTTCAAATGATTCTGTAGGAATCTTTCCCTGCAGACCGGATCAGATAAACGCCTGTCTCGGTCAATTCTGATCATCCTCATTTTCTGCCTTCCTTTTCTTCCAGTTGTTCCTCATATTTTCGTAATCATTTCTAATAACAGCTCCACCATTTGTGGAGGTATAGCAGATTGTATCTGTGATCTGATACTTCTTGTCCTCTATCTCTATCTTTGTCTCTCTTATTCTACAGGTAGCGTTTATAGTTTCTCCAAGCTCTCCAGTCAGTTGAAAACCCTTTGAAATTTTTTCTGCATTATCAAGTTTTTCGGTCGCTAACTCTACTGAAGTAATTGCCGCATTAGATGAACTGTTTACAATATCAAATTTGAGATCATCTTTCATTTTTTCTCGCAACTCCTTTTTACTTCCTGGATCTTTTTCTGAAAGTGTTTTTGCATCATTTGCAACAGCAATGGTATCAGATTTGAGTTTTTTTGCATCTTCAAGAGATAATTTCGAGCCATTTTTTTCTATAGTACCTGCTCTATTTTCACTGAATTCTAATTTGTCCTTTTTTAGTATCTCTGCTGAATCTGATATTAAAATCCCGGAGTGAGAGCCGAGTTGGCCACCCTGAATTATGCCATTTTTATTTTTGATTTTACTTCCTATCGTGGCACCAGTTGTCGTGCAGCCAGTTTTTATTACTGTTTTTGTGAGATTATCCCCTATAGAGCTGATTGCAAGATTTGATCCTGTTGATGCACCTTTCTTTCCGTCAATTACAGCTCCGGCAGAGGCAGATCCTCCTACTGCTGTCATTTTTGCAGTTGCATTTATAATGGAGTCTTTTGCACCTGTTTGTATAGCCTTATTTACATCTCCACTCGCAACACCAACAGCTTTACCAGTTATGTCTGCTGCTAATGCCCCTTCCT
>JBBISZ010000047.1:3754-5795 GCA_037441045.1 Deltaproteobacteria bacterium
GTGAAATGCCCTCTGCGACACAGACTCCACCAGATGCGTAATCACCCGTAGCTACATCTATAGCCCCACAGGCATAGTCTCCAATAAATTTATATTCTTCTGGCAATAATTTGTCGGTACCATAATTTATCAATTTACCTATCATCTTCCTTCTCCTTCTCTTTTGCATAATAATCTATCAGCTGAGATTGGCCGGTAAAGTAAGCCATAGCTTGATTTTTTTTCTTATCCGGGAATTCGATATTTGTCTCTTCTTTGATCTTTTTTAGCGCCACTTCTATGGTAGTTACAATTTCTCGGTACCCTTTACTATCAATAATATCATCTCCATCCCAGTCTCCGTTTATAGAGTCTGGAGATTTGAGAAAAGTTATCAGGTCATCCAGACCATGATCTTCGTTTGCACCATAGCTGTCGTTATATCTACTTTCCCCTTTGTATTCAACATATGTTATCAGCATGTTATATATGATTAATGCGTCTTCGTCGGAAATCAGTGGGTCGGTAAGTAATTTTCTCAACTTCTGCAATTCAGCAACCAGTGCCAATTTTGCATTGTATTCATGCTCATCTTTGCATCTGGACCTATCAATATCTTCAACTCTGACATCGGGTATTAGATTTCTAACATGTTCGCTGTGCTCGTATGTTTTAATCTTCTGCTGAGTCTCTCCTGTATCCATTTTGCCAGTTTGATAATCATAGTAACTGGTGTACATATTTTCATCTGAAATAGAGGGGTCTGGATTACCAGTGTATCCATTGTTGATGCCCTGTGTACTATTCGTATTCATATTTATTCCCTTTCATAAATTATCTGATATTGCCAACAATAGCCTTTAATGTGTCGTCTTTTGCTTTCTGAAGATTTGAAAGTAAGGTATGCATTCTTGTCTCTGCTGCGGCTGCATCCTGAATTTTTGCCATCAGGATAGGACCAAGGGCTGGATCTGAAAGCAGTTTAAAAAGTTCTGGATCTCCAGAACGGAATCTCGCCAGAATTAAACCTGGTTCACTACTCAGAATAGAGCGTTTTTGATCTTCCTCAATGACTTTATTAGTGTCTGTACTTCCTTCTTTTACGGCAGTGTTAGATTGATCAAGAGGTTTGTTTGATGTACTGGATTGTTCGTTTTTTCCATCAGTTCCATCGACACCGCTTGATCCTGGATTTGCCTGTGTGGAATTATCTGGCTGTTTTGGAGTATTCTGTTCTGTCTTTTGAGTATTGTTGTCATGCTTCTGGTTAACTGGTGTAGATTGATCTGAGGATGAAGTTGTTGTGTCATCTTTGTCTTTTGCCTTTGTGGATTCGGCTTCATCCTTTTTGGAAGAGCTATTTACTTCGCTATTGTCTTTTGCCTTTGCTGGAGCTGGTTTAAATTTACTGTTGGAACTACTTACTTCACTGTTGTTTCTTGCCTTTGCAGGTGCTTGCTCAAAATTTTTGCTGTTATCTTTTGCCTTTGCTGGTGCAGGTTTGAAATGTTGTTTTTTTTCTTCCTGCTGTTCAATCGAATCCTGTGTGTTACATGTGTTTACTGGTGCTCCGCAAGGCTGTCCATAATCAGCGTCGGTTTCGGGATAGCCTGAATTGTAATTGGTTGTCTCATTTGTTACTGGTGTACTCATAATTTTCCTCCTTTAAATTGGTTAAAAAAGATGTTAAATAAAAACCCATCACAAGTTCTTACTACCATCAAGTTGTATACCAGATTTGATGAAAGGGTAGAGAATGGTTAGAATGGCTATTGATTATGGTAAAAGGAGAAGCGGTATCGCAATTACCGATGAATCTGAAGCAATTATAATGCCATATAAGGTAATAGGTTATAAAAATAACGAAAATTTTATTAATCAGGTAAAGGATATTATTGTTAAGGTAAATGCTGAAGAGATAATTATGGGACTACCGCTAAATATGGATGGTACTGAATCCGAGATGTCCAGAGAGGTAAGAGTGCTTGTTAAAAGGATTGAGAAGGAGAGTGGGAAGAAGGTAATTCTTTACGATGAGAGACTTACAACCTTTGAGGCAGGG
>JBBISZ010000047.1:5859-12401 GCA_037441045.1 Deltaproteobacteria bacterium
GTGCATACTGCGTTTTAAAATCATTTGTCAATGAACAGAGGGAGAAGGTTAATGATAAAAAAAATACTGATTAGTCTACTGGTTATACTATTGATTCTTGTGGCTCTTTCTGTATATTTTTATAGATCCACAAAGGAATTCTTGATAACTCCATTTAAGGCTCAAAGATCAGATGTGATTGTAATGATTAAAAAAGGGATGAATGAATCAGATATTGCCAGGGTGTTGTATGAGAAAAATCTTATATCAAGCGAGAAAAGGTTTTATTATTTTTTGAGATTCTTGCACAGAAAAAAGGGCATGGACGCGAAGGCCGGGGAATATCTATTGAGTCCCGATATGTCTCCATGGCAGATAGCAGAGAAGTTGATAAAGAGAGATGTTGTTAAGTACAGGGTAACTATACCCGAAGGTCTCAGATACGAGGAGGTGGCACAGATATTTGAAAGAGATGGTTTTGCAGTGGCTGAAGAATTTATATCTATCTGCAGAGACAGGGTTTTTCTCTCTTCACTGGGCATTGAGGGCGAAAATTGTGAAGGTTATTTATTGCCTGAGACTTATACACTTGAGAAGGGGATGGGGACAAAGGATGTTTTTAAGGCAGTATATGAAGAGTTTAAGAGACAGATAAGGGCAGGATATATTGAGAAGGCAATGGAGATGGGACTCAATCTTTATCAGGTGCTTATTATTGCCTCAATGGTGGAAAAGGAGGCAAAACTGGACTCTGAAAGACCAATTATTGCATCGGTAATTCTGAATAGACTTAGTAAAGGTATAGGTCTATATATTGATGCTACAGTTGTTTATGGTTTGATAAGGGAAAAAGGGGGATTTAATGGTAATCTAACAAGAAGGGATCTGGAGACTTTCACCAGGTTCAATACTTACTTGATTAAGGGATTGCCACCCACACCTATATGCAATCCTGGAATCAAGAGTATAAATGCTGTATTGATGCCGGCAAAAACAAATTATCTTTATTATGTATCAAAGAATGATGGTTCTCATCACTTCTGTGATACTCTGGAATGTCATAATAAGGCGGTTTATAAGTATCAGGTAGAATATTTTAAGAAAGGTAAGAAGAGATGAAATATTTCTGGTTTTTCTTGTTTTTGCTATTTCTACCTGTCAACTGTAAAAAGGATTTGACACCAGAGGAAAAGATAAAAACACAACTTGAACAGATTAGAGAGAGTGCAGAGCAGAAGAAGATAGGCAGAATAATGGATTTTATTGCCCCTGATTATGAAGATAAATACCATAACAGAAGGGACAATATTAAGGCAATTCTGATTCAGAATCTTATGTTTAGAAAGGCTGTAAAGATTGCATTTAAGGATATTGATATAAGGGTAGATGGGGACTCATCCGTTGTGTCTTTAAAGTTGTTTGTAAGGGAACAGGAGGGTCTTATCCCTGATAATGCAGATTTTATGAAGATTGTGCTGAGGCTTTCTTTAAGAGATGATAAATGGGTAATTACTGATGCTGAGTGGGTTGGGCATCAGTCCCCTTTCTGATTTGTGACAAGTATATTGAGATTACTGACAACACAAATGCTACAACGAGTGAGAGTTTAAATATCAAGATATAGTTTTTTTCGGGGATATCGTTTATTTTCTCTGCGGACTCTCCAAAGATTAGAATACTAATAATGGATGTAGAAAAGCCCGCTATTACAGTTCCGAGGCTCATTCCCATATTTCGCATTGTGGCAAGCAGCCCTGTGGTAATTCCTATACTTTTATCTCCGCCTATAGAGAGCATTGCCGCTGTATTGGGACTGTTGAAAATTCCAAGCCCTGATCCAATTATGACCTGAGAAACTATGATCTGGGTTATTGCTGTATCTTTGTCAATAAAAATCAATAGAAAGATTCCAAGTGCAAGAAGAATCATTCCTGAGATACATAACTTGTAATAACCCGTTTTATCGCTCAGATATCCTGATATGCCTGTAGTAGCAAACATGGCAATGGAGGTTGTGCTCATAAGAAGACCTGTCTGATGTGGCTCAAGGTGTAATACTATCTTGAGATAAAAAGGAATTAAGAAGTTTGAAATAAATAATGCTATGTATCCGAATAGCAATGAAAAAAGTCCTCCATAATACGCGGGTATTTTTATAAGTTGTATCGGGAAGAAAGGTGAAGAAGTCATCCTTTCGTACCTGAAAAAAATAATAAGTATTATGAATCCGGTAGCAAAGATTATAGAAGTAATTAAGAGATTTGAATTTTCTTTGACAAACGAGGGGAGGGACAAAAGCAGAAGAGGTATTGCTATCATCCACATAATCATGCCACGGAGGTCATGTTTGGTATTTATATTTGTACTTTTGGGTTTGTCTTTGATGATAAAAAGGATTGCAAGAAATGCGATGAGAGATATAGGTATGTTTATCAGAAATAGCCACTGCCAGTTAAGATGCTTTAGCATGAATCCCCCGATCGGTGGGCCCAGAATAAGTCCGAGAGAAATTCCAGTTGTATGAATACCTATCGCAAATCCTCTTTTTTCTGGTTCAAATACGCTGAATAGGATAGCAGGTCCACTTGAGACCATAAAGGCTGCCCCGATTGCCTGAATAATTCTCATAATGATGAGGGATATCGGTGTTCCACCTAAAAGAACTATTGTCGAAGAGAGTCCAAAAATGATTGTACCGAGCAAGAATATTCTCTTATGCCCGATTGTATCGGCGATTCTACCACATATAGTCAAAATGGAGGTCAGGACCACAAGAAAAACTACGAGAATCATCTGAGATTGATTGAAAGTGAGATTCAAAATGCGTGTTAGGTATGGTAGCACGGCATTTAAGGAACCTGAGTTTATAGTTGACATCAGTGTAGATAGACTCATTATCAAAAGGGTAACCCATTTTTTACTATTCATATTAACTACTTCTTATTTATTATTCTTATGCCAAATATGCTTGTCATATTATCTCGTGTGTGCGCATAGCCCTCTGAAAAGATGAATATTCTTCCCTCTTTCTTGTTCCGGGGATTGATCTCTTCAAGATCTGATGTGGAGTTGATTTCGAGTCGATGTTTTATATCAATGAGATTGGTTATAATGGATTTTTCATATTTATGTCCCTTGTCCATACTATATGAGGTAATTTTGCTGGATTCTGTATATCTGTTTGAGGTCTTGAAGAAATCTGTTGCATCAGAGAATAAGACAGCTTGACTGTTTTTTGAGAATTTTGCAAGAAACCAGCTTCTGAATAGATTATCCATCATAAATACTATTTCGGGCATCTTAAAGTTGTCGGAATTACTTTCTGCCTCGAGAAATAGCAGGCACCCTTTAAGTGTAGAACCGTCCTTTGAAGTGAAAGCTGTATTTATGTAATATTTATATGATATGTCATTAACAACTTTCTGATAAGTGGCTCGCTTTTTTTGTGCAAGAGTAATAATATTAAAATTGTAAGACAGTCCTGATGTCCCTATATCTATCTGATTTTGTTCAAGAACCTTTATCAGGAAATTCTTATTAAAGCCAAACTTATTAATAGGGGTATCAGAAATAAAGTTATCATTGTAGATCTGGATTAGTTTGTTGGACGAAAGATATTTTATGTTGATTGAGGTGTCGGTTTTATCCTTGATTGATGTATCCTGTCGCGTAATCTCGATAAAAATCAGGATTGGCTTTTTTTCTTTATCAAAAGATAAAAAAACCATGTTGTTTTTAATAGTCTTTGCAAAGATGGGAGATGAAAAAATAAAAACAAATAATAAGAGTAAAAATATTCTTTTCATAGATAGTATTTACTGAATACAATACAGCAAATCCTGAGCCGAATATTACATTTTCAATCGGTGTTTTGCAATAATAAAGAGGGGAGAGATGCGAAGTTTTTGATGATCTGTTTTTCTTCCTCATAAGAACATCTATCGGTATCTACAATCTCGTAATTGAGTGGATTTTCAAATATTTTTGAGAGAAGTTTATTGTTGATGTTGTGTCCGGACTTAATGAACTCAAACTCTCCAAGCACTGAATATCCCATGAGCGATATGTCGCCGATTGCATCGAGTATTTTATGCCTGACAAATTCATCAATAAATCTGAGAGGAGATTTATTCAGTATCTTATGATCATCCACGACTATAGCATTTTCCAGACTTCCACCTTTTATCAATCCCATAGATCTCATATGTTCTATTTCTCTATATTCACAGAATGTCCTGGCAGGGGCTACATCTTTTACAAAACCCTCAGGTGTGATGTTGAGAGTAAGTGATTGCCTGCCTATGATTCGGCTCCTGAAATCAATGAGATATTTAATTCTGAATGAGGATGCTGGCCTTGCAATTGCATATCTATCATGGTCTTTTATAATGACTTCCTGTCTTATTACAATCTGCTTTTTTCTGGCGTTTTGAAATCTAAATCCACTCTTCAGGATCTTTTCTGTAAAGAAGAGGGCTGAGCCATCGAGGATGGGTATCTCTTCTCCGTCTGTTTCTATAAGGGCATTATCAATATTCAGGGCAAAAAGCGCAGAGAGGAGATGTTCAATTGTAGAGATTTTCATTCCATCTTTTGAGATAGTTGAACATAAAGGTGAAGGTTGTGTATTGTTAAATGATGCCCTGATGTTTATTCCACGATATCTAAATATTAATCCGGAATTTTCCTCTGCCGGGAGAATCTTAAGTCCTACTATCTCCCCTGAATGAAGCCCTGTACCAGATATCTCTATAGGATATTTAATGGTTCTCTGTCTCATTAAAAGAGTGTCTCCTGATAGGATCGTGGTGTTTTTGTCTTCTTTCGACCAAGATGTTCATATGCCAGATCTGTAGCCATCCTTCCTCTTGGTGTTCTGTTTAAGAATCCCGACTGAATAAGATAAGGTTCATATACCTCTTCTATTGTGTCTTTTTCTTCACCTATAGCGGCGGAAATGGTATCAATACCTACGGGGCCACCGCCAAATTTGTCTATTATACATTCAAGGATCCTGTAGTCCATCTTGTCAAGACCAAGCCTGTCTATACCGAGTTGATTCAGACCATAATCTGATATTTCATTATCTATGATTTTTTTATCCTTTACCTGTGCGAAGTCGCGTACCCTTCTTAAGAGTCTATTGGCAATTCTGGGTGTTCCCCTTGATCTCTTTGCTATCTCTAATGCTGCATCTTCTTCAATATTGATGTTGAGGATTCTGGCACTTCTGATAATAATCCTTTTGAGATCAAGAGCCCCATAAAAATCAAGTGTTTCAACATAGCCGAATCTGTCTCTCAGAGGAGAGGAGAGCAGCCCTGCCCTTGTTGTTGCCCCTATTAGTGTAAATGGTTTAAGAGGGAGATTCACTATTCTTGCGTGTGCCCCCTCACCTATAATAATATCAAACTGGAAATCTTCCATGGCTGGGTATAGATTTTCTTCAACCGCAGCATTCAGACGATGAATTTCATCAATAAAGAGTACATCATTATTCCCCAGATTGGTGAGTAATCCAGCAAGATCTCCCTTCTTTTCTATAGCAGGACCTGATGACACAAAGATATTTACCTGAAGTTCATTGGCAATAATGTTGGCGAGCGTGGTCTTGCCAAGTCCAGGAGGTCCACATAGCAGAATATGGTCCAGCGGTTCCTTTCTCTCTTTTGCAGCCTTTGCAAATATTTTTAAATTATTAATAATCTTCTCCTGACCGATAAATTCTTCAAATGTGCGAGGTCTTACTGTTGCCTCATATCTGGCATCGTCAGGTCTTTTTATCGGAGAAATATCTCTTCTTTCCATAGCCTATTATATAGATTTAATGATGTTAAGCGCCTCTTTAAACAGACTATTAAAGTCATTATTATCTATATTTTTCAAATTAGCAATAGCTTTTTCAGCCTGATTGGGTTTGTATCCAAGATTTATAAGTGCTGAGTAGAGTTCGTCCTGCATTGTCTTATCTATTCCGGCAGGTGTAATTTTGTTGGATTCTGTCAGTCTTAATAGTTTGTCTTTCAGTTCAATAGTAATCTTCTCGGCGGTCTTCTTCCCTATCCCCGGAATTGAGGAGAGAAATCTGATATCTGAGGATACAATGGCATTTATGATTGCCTCAAAGGATTCTCCTGACATAATGGAGATTGCCTTTTTTGGACCTATATCTGGAACTGATATTAAATATTTGAATAGAGTTAGTTCCTCCTTACTTGAGAAGCCAAAAAGTGTCATTTGATCTTCTCTAACATGAAAATGCGTATATATCCTTACATTTCCGATTTGAGTGTTCATGCTTTTAATTGTGCTATCAGGGCAGAGGACCTCAAAGACAATACCTGATTCTGTCTCAATCATCAGGCTATTCTCAGATTTATCAATAATTTTACCTACTATCTGGGAAATCATTTAGAGTCTCCTGTAAAAGCACCTGTAAGTGCTATGGCGAGTGCATCAGACGCGTCCTCATAGGGTACCTCTGGTAGATTCAGTAAAATCTTTATCATTTCCTGAACCTGTTCCTTCTGTGCATTGCCATTACCACATATCGCCTTTTTTAT
>JBBISZ010000047.1:12426-12688 GCA_037441045.1 Deltaproteobacteria bacterium
GTGGCAAGTATAATGGAAGTTCTGCTGGATGCAAGCATAATTGTAGAATGTATGTTTTTGGAATAAAAGGCTGTCTCCAGACAGACTAAATCAGGTTCAAACTGTTTTATTATTTCGATAGCCTTATCATAGATTGTTGTGAGTTTCTCGTAGTATTTAGAATTCTTGTTTGTAATTATAAGACCGTTGTCAATATGAGATATTTTGCTTCCCCACTTTGTTATTATTCCGTATCCGCATTTATTTATTCCGGGGTCAAACC
>JBBISZ010000048.1:0-12643 GCA_037441045.1 Deltaproteobacteria bacterium
TTAATCAACCCTTAAATGCTTCCTATTAAAAGACACAATTCTTATTATACTTCCTTTATTCCGCACCCCTTAAGAGTGAATATGAGGATGGTGTAATATTGCCAGTGGAAGTAGATTGTTGACCGACATAAGTTACCCATCGTTATTGTCATAAAATAAAAAAGCTCACACTTATTCTTGAAGGTTTATAATGAAGAAATCTATTGCATAAATATGTGGATTGCATCTGATGATTCAGACTTTGTGTTTTGAGTTTAGATATTTTTTAGATAATAGATAAAAAGTGATAAAGGTATAGAGGCTACATTCACAATCGTTTTTATTAATTGAGTTAATTAAATTTTGCATGATAATTTGATTTCATTATTTCTATATGGTATAGGTAAAAATATGTTTAGCAGGAGAAATTTACTAATAGCATCGGTGATTATCATCGGAATTATCATAATAGTTTTCTTCAATCCTGAGGCGAGAGCAAAAAGACTGATTGATAAGGGACTCAGTGAGGCAAAGAATAATAATTTGAATACCGCCGGTATCATCTTTCAAAAGGCGGCTCAGATATGTCCTGAATGTTATCTCGCCCGATATAATCTCGGCAATGTATTCTTTGCTACAAATCATTTTGAAGAGGCGCTGAATGAATTTTATGCAGCAGCGGCTATAAAGCCAAAAGACCCTCTGCCTTTATATGAAATTGCAAGGATACATGCCATAATGGATCACAGAGAGACAGCACTCTTTTATCTTGAACAGTCAATCATAAATGGATTTTCGGATATTAAGAGACTCAATAACGACCCCGATTTGAATAAATATCATAATGATGATAGATTCAAAAATCTTATAAAGTTGTGGGAAAAGATTAATGAGAAAAAGCAGAATTTCTAACTTAATTCCCATTTTTACAATTTATCTATTATATATGTCGGGCTGTGGAGATGAGTCCACTGAAAATATTTTTGATACAGAACTTATTAATGGGGATATTTTAATACAGCACGATGTAAATCTTATAGATTATTTAACTGATGAATCAAATATTGATACCAGAGCAGATGATGTCGTTCTGGATATATCAACTGATGTTGTAGATATTGGAATTGAAGATGCAACCGAAGATTTTATAGAGGATATATTGGGTGAAGGCGATGTAGATTTATATGACCAGTCTAATATTGAAAATACAGAAACAAAGGATGTTGACAGTTTTGATGTGGATATATTGCCCGATGGAATGGAGATGGATATTTTGACTTCGGATGTGGACGCTCAAGGTTCAATGCAGGAGGCAAGGGCGGTATGGGTAACAAGATGGGACTTTGAGAAGAGTAAGACTCAAGGACCTGCCTCTATTGCTACTATTATGAAAAACATTGCTGATGCAAATTTTAATATGGTATATTTTCAGGTGAGAGGGAGAGCCGATGCATATTACAAATCCAGTTATGAGCCTTATGCCTCTGACTTTACAGGCACTCTGGGAGGAGATCCCGGATGGGATCCCCTTGCCGTTGCGGTTGAAGAGGCTCACAAAAATGGTCTTGAGATCCATGCGTGGATAAATACATTTACAATGTGGAGTGGTACGACTCCTCCAATAGAGAGTTCTCCCCGACATATATATCTCTCACACCCAGAATGGCTGGTTGTGGATTCAAATGGTGGAATAATGGCACTCAATTCTTCCTATGTGTTTGCTACTCCCGGAAATCCTCAGGTGTGGGATCATATCGTAAATGTGGTTACAGATATTGCGTTGAGATACAATATAGATGGAATTCATTTTGACTATATCAGATATCCCGGACCAGAATACTCCTATGATGAGGTCTCAAATTCAAGATTTCAGGAGGCAAAAAAAAGTAGACCTTCTCTTACAAGGGAAGATTGGCAGAGAGATCAGGTAACACAGTTTCTCTCTCTGGCTTATGAAAATCTGATTTCGGTAAAGACAATGCTTAAGATTACTGCTGCTGTATGGGGGATTTATAAAGACAGATGGAACTGGGGTGGAACTTCTGAGGGATATTATGATTATTATCAGGATTCCCAAAGATGGATGAGTCTTAAGATAGTTGATGCAATATCTCCTATGATCTACTGGCCTATGACAGTGCCCATGGGTGGAAGGACTGATTATGCGACTCTGGCTTTAGACTTCGTCTCAAATTCTTATGGAAGATTTGTCTTTGCGGGAATGAATGTATACCCCAGAAGTGATACTGATCCATACGATTTTTCAGAGATGGAAAAGGAGATCAATTATTTAAGGAGTATTGATGCACAGGGGATGGCTATTTTCAGTTATGCAATGATTAAAAAATACAACTATTTTGATAACTTCAAACAGGGACCATTTGCAATAAAGGCTATTGTCCCCTATATGAATTGGAAATAGGTACAATCTGGATTTTCCTTTTGCATTTTATGTTTATTTATAATAAATCGTAGTATTGTTCTGGAGATTTTTCAGTCATAAGGAGTGATATATGAAGAATGAAGAAGTAAAGTTTCTTACGGATGCACAATTAAAAGCCGAGATAGAAAGGTGTGAATTTTGTGAAGAAAAGCCCTGCAGGGATGCCTGTCCTGCCCACTGTTCTCCGGCTGATTTTATTATGGCTGTGAGTAGATTTGAACCATCGGATTTTGAGAGGGCGGCGGCGCTGATATATTCGGCAAACCCTCTCGGGGGTATATGCGGTGCTGTATGTCCCGATAGACACTGTATGGCTGCCTGTTCTAGAAAGGCATTTGATAATCCTGTAAATATCCCCGCCGTGCAGGCAACAATTATAGAAAAGGCGAAATCATTAAAAATGTTACCTCCGTTTAAGATAGAAGAGCAGAAGAGTCAGAGTGTTGCAGTAATTGGAGGTGGACCAGCAGGACTCGGTGCCTCTGCTGCACTTGCACAGATGGGATATGCTGTGACAATTTTTGAAAAGTCGAAAAGACTCGGTGGAATGTGTAGACTGATCCCCGACAAGAGACTCCCGAAGTCTGTACTGGATTCTGATATTGAATTTATCCTCTCATTGGGTAATATCAGTGTTGAGTCTGGTTATGATGTAAAACTCCCTGAATCCCTCCTTAATGAAGGCTTTGATGCTGTTCTGGTATCATCAGGGCTTGATATCCCTTTTAGTCTGAAGATAAAAGGGATAGAAAATTCTATTGACTGGATTAGTTTTCTAAGTTCAGAGGATAATATAAATCTCAAAGGTAAGAATGTTGCAATAATTGGCGGTGGTGCAGTGGCTGTGGATTGCGCAATAGTTTCGCGATTAAGAGGAGCCAGAAAGATTGAACTCTTTGCACTTGAAAAACTTTCTGAACTTCCGCTTACAAAGAAGGAGTTTGATGAATTACTGGAATATAGAATAAACATCTCGACAAGGACGAGGCTAACAAAGGTAGTAAAGAAGGAGAGGAGACTGCATTTTAGGACTATAAAAGTAGATTTAAAAGAGGGGGAGAGATTCCATCCATCTCTTGTAAGGGATATAAAAGGTACAGAACAGAATAGAGATGATTTTGATATCATTGTACAGTCTATTGGTGCAAGGGGCTCTTTTGAATTAACAAAGAAGAAAGGTATATTTTATGCAGGGGATTTATTGAATGGACCAAAGACTGTTGTGGAGGCTGTTGCCTCAGGCAAGAATGCGGCGCTCAGGATAGATGCTTTTCTGAGAAAAGAGAAATGTCAAAGAAATGCCAGAGATACAAAGAGCTTTTATATATTAAAAGGTCTTATAAAAACTCCGGTTGGCCTGAATACCCGTTTCTTCAACAGAGAGATAATATCTCCATTTATTCTATCGGCAGCCCCGCCGTCAGATGGATACGAACAGATGAAGAAGGCTTATGAGGCTGGCTGGGCAGGTGGAGTAATGAAGACCACATTTGACGATGTCCCGATTCATATTCCATCTGAATATATGTTTGCATTCTCAAAGAATACTTATGCAAATTGCGACAATGTCTCGGCTCATCCACTTGACAGGGTCGCCTCTGAGGCAGAAAGACTGATAAAGGAGTTTCCTGATAGACTCACCATGGTCTCCACTGGGGGACCTGTTACAGGAAGAGATGAGGAAGATATGAAGGTCTGGCAATCAAATACAAAAAAGCTTGAGGATGCTGGAGTATATGGAATAGAGTATAGCCTCAGCTGTCCTCAGGGCGGAGATGGGACAAAAGGGGATATTGTCTCACAGGATTCAGAACTCACTGCCAGGATTGTAGATTGGGTAATGCAGGTCTCAAATCCTGCTGTGCCGAAACTTTTCAAACTTACCGCCGCTGTTACCTCAATATATCCAATTGTAAGTGCAATCAAAGAGGTATTTAAGATGTATCCTGATAAGCCTGCTGGTATAACGCTTGCAAATACATTCCCCACTATGGCTTTTAGAAAGGGCAACAGGAGGAGATGGGAAGAGGGTATAATCGTTGGCATGAGCGGAGAGGGAGTACTACCTATAAGTTATCTGACACTTGCCAATGTTTCAAAGATGAGTGTGGAGGTCTCAGGAAATGGTGGACCTATGAATTACAAGGCTGCTGCTGATTTTATTGCTCTCGGTGTAAATACTGTTCAATTCTGCACGATTGTTATGAAGTACGGATATGGGATAATTGATGATCTTATGATGGGTGTCAGTTACCTTATGAAGAATAGAGGTTTTAACTCAATATCTGAACTCAGGGGAGCGGCTTTGCCTGATCCGATTATTCCATTTATGGAGTTGCCGGTAAGAAAGCGGATTTCTCAGGTCAATAATAAACTCTGTCAGCACTGCGGCAACTGTACAAGATGTCCATATCTGGCGATCTCGCTCAATAATAAAAAGGTTCCTGTAACTGATCCTTCAAGATGTATTGGATGTTCTATTTGTGTACAGAAGTGCTTTTCAGGTGCTCTCTATATGAGGGATAGGACAGAAGAGGAATTAAAGATGCTTTCCGAAAAATAAGGAGATAATTATGTCAATTCTTATTAAGAATGGAACAATAATAACTCTTGGAAAGAATAATAGGGTTCTTAAAGGGTATTCTCTTCTGGTTGATAAAGATAGGATTGTTAAGATCGCCCCGTACAAAAATTTTTCAGGCAAATATTCTACGATTATTGATGCAAAAGGAAAAGTAGTGATGCCCGGATTTATAAATGGACATATGCACTTCTATTCCACGATGGTGAGAGGGCTCGGAAAGGCAAAGCCATCAAAGGATTTTGTGCAGGTACTCAGGAATCTCTGGTGGAGACTGGATAAGAAACTCACCCTGAAGGATATATATTATTCTGCCCTTGTTATGATGATAAATGCCATCAAGCACGGCACAACGACGCTTATTGATCACCATGCAAGTCCATTTGCTATAAGAGGTTCATTGTTTGAAATTGCAAAGGCTGCTGCTATTGCGGGCTTGAGAGTCTCCTGCTGTTATGAGGTCTCCGATAGGGATGGAAAGAGGATAATGGAGGAGGGGATAAGGGAGAATGAGGAGTTTATAAAGTGGACACAGCAGCAGAAATCAGAATTTATTAAGGGGATGTTCGGTATGCATGCATCATTTACAATCTCTGATGAAACTCTAAAAATGGCATCAAAGATAGGTAATGAGCTGGACGCAGGATTTCATATACACTGTGCTGAGGCATTGTCTGACGAACTTGATTCAATAAAGAAGTATAAAATGAGGGTTGTAAAGAGACTTGAAAGGGCTGCTATTTTGAATAAAAAGAGTATACTTGCACACTGTGTTCACATTGATAAGAGTGAGATGCAATTGATCGCGAAATATAATTGTAATGTGGCGCACAATCCACAGTCCAACCTGAATAATGCAGTGGGTATTGCCGATCTGGTAAATATGAAGAAGTCGGGTATAAGGGTACTGCTCGGCACTGACGCAATGACAATAAATATGCCTGAAGAATTGAGAGTTGCTCTATGGGCACAGCATCTCAGGCAGAATAATCCATCAATAGCCTTCATGGAGGTTTCGGAGACTCTCCTGTTTAATAACCCTGACTTTGCATCTGAACATTTTGGTGTAAGGATTGGAGAACTCAAGGAGGGAGCCGCAGCAGATATAGTTCTTGTAGATTATATGTCTCCAACACTACTGGATAACAATACGGTATTGGGTCATATTATCTATGGTATATCAGAGGAAGTGGTGGATACTACGATTGTTGGTGGAAAGATTCTATATCAGAATAAGAGGCTAAAACTGGATATTGATGAAGAGGAGATCTACAGGAGGTCCTCTGAACTCTCAAAGAGGCTCTGGCAGAGATTCTAATAAAAATGAAGAGAGCAAAACAGCCTCTTAAAAGACTTGACGATATTCTTATCAATCAGGGATTTGCTAAAGATAATAGAGAGGCCTATGCATTGATAAGATCGGGGGATGTTATTGTGGATGGGGCAACTATCCTTTCTCCTTCTCAGAAGTTTGCGATAGATGTTGAGATAGTTATAAGAAAGAGGAGATATGTCTCACGGGGTGGAGAGAAACTGGAAGGTGCGCTTAAAGATTTTTCTCTCAATGTAAATGGTCTTGTCTGTGCAGATATAGGTGTATCAGCGGGTGGGTTTTCAGATTGCCTCTTAAAGCACGGGGCAAAAAGGGTGTATGGGTTTGATGTGGGATATGGTGTGGTAGATTATTCCTTAAGAAAAGATGAGAGATTTATACTGTTTGAAAGGTGTAATTTCAGGAAATTTGACACATCCATTATCAAAGAAGTGATGGATCTTATTGTTGTGGATGTATCTTTTATTTCGGTCAGGCAACTACTCCTAAATGTACTCAGGATATTAAAAGAAGATGGGATGCTGTTGATACTTATAAAGCCCCAGTTTGAGGCAAAAAGGGAGGAGGTTGAAAGGGGTGGGGTTATAAAAGATAATAAGGTAAGGGAGGCGGTTATTGAAGATATGAAAAATTATTTTTTAGATGCAGGTCTAACAATTCTGGGGATAAAGCCTTCATGCATAAAAGGGCGAAGTGGTAATCAGGAATACTTTTTTCTGCTCAAGAAGTAATATTTATTTTATTGCCAATATACTAGTTTTGTGTAATATGTCTTTGTCTATGTTTTATTCCTTGAGGAGGATTTTATGAGAAGATTTTTGACACTTTTTTTTATGTTTTCTTTTATTGTTATATCTATTGCAAGTGCAAAAGAGCCCACATATGTAAAAGAGAAGGAGCTTTATACACAATTCTCAATGGATTTTAATCTCCCTACAAAGACATATTACAATGGTAGTTCAGAGGCTATGCCATCTCAAATGGAAAGGGAGTATAGCGAAGATTTCTACAGACTGAGTCTTACTTATGGACTTATGGAGAAACTGAATTTTGATTTTGGGTTGAGAGTATGGAGCGCACATAAATCATTTGCTTCAGAGGAGGTTCAGAGAGAAAAGTACAATCTGAGTGAGGCGGCAATAAAAAGCGATATAGAAAAGACCCGACTTCTGGATTTTGAGGTGGGATTCAGACTTTTGCTTAAAGATTATTTCTTCAAGCACTCAGTTGCAGCATCAATATTTATTCCAGCATCCAACAAAGTAGATCCGCAGCCATACGATATTGGTGATGGTAGATTTGCCCTCAAAGTAAGGTATTTGTTTGAAAAGGATTTTGGTCCTCATCTTGTCTATGGGGATACAGGTTTTGTATTTAATGATGAGAGACCGGAGAGTCAGTATGTATTGGAGGCAAATTATGCCTATTTTATTATTAAAGATCTATATGCCGGTTTGGGGCTGGGGATGAGTATCCCTCTATCAATGGACGATAATACAAATCCATTTGAGACAGTTGCACAGGATATTGGTTCTTTCAATTTGATTGCAAGGGTGGGTTACTCCCCGATTGAAAAGCTAAATGTTGAACTTTTATATAACTACACTATGGGTGGATTTAATACATTTTTGTTTAATACAATCTGCTTGAATATCTCATATCTGTTCTAATATTTATGACTGATATCGCCTTGAAGGTGAGACCTTTTTATGGTATAAATTTGTAGTGATATCGTGATATCAGAGAGATCAGAGAGAATGAAAGAGTAATGTATAAGATCATTATTGAAGATGATGAAGGTAGGATAACTCAGGTACCCCTCAAGTGGTCTGAGATTACTATAGGACGAAAAGAAGGTAATGTCATTCGCCTCACTGAAAGGAATGTCTCCCGATTTCATGCCAAGATTATCAAAGACAGCCAGGGAATATCTATCGTAGACTTAGATAGTTACAATGGGATAAAGATAAATGGTGACAGGATTCATGGGAAGGCATTTCTTAAAGATGGAGATGTGGTCCATATCGGTGATTATAAGATTATCTTGAGATATGAAGAGGATAGAGACGATATTACACAGGAACTACCGCCTGTAGTGCAGAAAAAAATAGAAGGGGTAATTAATGCGGCTCCAGCTCCAGTGGTACAACAGGCAAAAGAGGAGATTACTCCTGTAAAGAAGATACCTGAACCACAGTATGAGTCTACAGCAGTTATAAGGATGCCCGCTATTAGTACATCTCTCAATGCAGAGGTGCAGGAGATACCGGATAGTACGGCAAGACTTGTCCTCTTTGCCGGTCATCTACCTGCTCAGGAATTTAAGCTAAATAAAACAATAATGACTATTGGGAGGACAGAGGAGAATAATATTGTTCTGGATCATAAATCGATCTCCAGAGAGCATGCCAGAATTATCTATGAGAACAATACTTTTAAGATACTGGATATGAAGAGTGCAAATGGCGTGCTTGTAAATGGTGAGCAATATGCAAAGACAGAACTCAGAAATGGAGATATCATTGAGCTCGGACATCTAAAATTAAAGTTTATTGATGAGAAATCTCCTCAGGTCTATCAGGAGACGGCAGTTGTCAGAATGCCTCAGAGAAGACCGGAGGAGAGGAGAGAACCTGAGCCATCTGCTGATGAGTTTGCATATACCGAACCTGTCATCAAGAAGAAGAGACCATTACCTTTTATAATTGGCGGTTCTGTTATTCTTGCTGTTGCAGTTATAGGGATTGTATTTTTTGTCTTTAGAGGCGAAAAACAGGGTGTTCAGAGTGAGGATGTTATTTACAATCAGAAGATGCAGGATGTTCAGAGGAATATGCTTGCAGCCAATTGGGGAGAGGCAAAGAATCAGCTTTCTATTCTTGCAAATCAGTATAAGGATAATAAAGAGGTTCAACAACTTCTCACAAAGGCTATAATGGAAGAGAAGACCAGGGAGAATTTTGATAAGGCTCAGGCTTCGCTCGCTCTTAAAAACTGGGATGATGCGTGGAAGAGATTTAATAGTATTCCAAAGGACAGTTATTATTATCAACTTGCAATTAAGGAGATGACCTCCCTTAAAGCAAATTATATTGATTATCATTTAAAGCAGGGGATTGCATTTGCAAGAGAGAAGAAGAAAAATCTTGCAATATCTGAATTCAACCTTGTGCTGGAACTGGATCCCAGTAATGAGGTGGCTTTGAGAGAAAAGTCAAAACTTACGGGTGAATCAAAGGAGCCGGGACCTCAACAGGTAGTTGCAAAGGAGAAGGAACAAAAAGTGCAGGTTGTGGAAAGGGATGAGAAGAGAGAAGTAAAGAAGGTGGAGGAGAAGACTGCGCAGCAGATACCTGAAAAGTCGCAGAAGGGGCAGAAGGTTGCACAGAAGGAGGAGTCTCCAAAACAGAAAGAATCAGCATCAAGTGAACCTACTGCAGAAGACTATACCTCAGAGGGGAATAAACTTCTGATGCAAAACCGAATTGCAGAGGCAATAGCCAACTATCAGAAGGCAATTAAACTCAAACCAAATCTTGCCTCGGCACATAGATCACTTGGTGTTGCTTATACTAAGATAGGTCAGGTTGATAAGGCTGCAAAAGAGTATGAGACATATCTCAAACTTCAACCTGATGCACCAGATGCAAATCAGGTAAGACAGATACTTGACCAGTATTATAAGAGCAAAGGCCAGTAAGGCTACTTACAGCATCTAAAACCAAGATTTATTGCTGTTGTTTTTGGAGGGTATTTATTTGTAGCAAAGCACATAGAACAAGATGCATTCCCGAGTCTGCAACCTACCATTCCTCCCATAGCCTCTGGATTGTCTGAACTCTGTTCTGGCTCTACCCATTCTTCAACATTGCCAGACATATCGTATGCTCCATATTGTGATACACATTTTGAAAGGCTACCAGTCTTTGAAGGCTCTGTTATAAATCCCGAATCGTTGCATCTTCCATTTATCCATGATGTGCCATAAGGATATTTATATGTATTAATGCCACCTGTGCAGGCAATTGTATATTCAGTCTCTGTGCAGAGTCTCTTCCCTGATATTTTGCAGACTGTCTTTGCCTGATAGAATGTTATGAATACGGATGGCAACACACTTGAGATAGAGCATGTATATAGATTTACTGATGGTGGATTTTTTTCAAGATCTACATCGTCTGGAAATGCTGCTGGATAGTTGTCTCCAGATTGTCCATATATATTGCCTGAACATGAAGGGACATCTGATACTATTGCCTCATATCTATCTATACAGAATCCATCTGCCTCCACCATATCGTATGGGCAGCATAACTTCCTGTAGCAGGTTGTGCCGATCTCGCACTTCTTTTGTTTTAAATGATAAAACCCATATTCATCAATCTCACATACGGAATAATTGTTTGAGTCCAGACAGGTATTGTCTTCAGGAGTGCATTCATCTGTCCCACAGAATCCATTGCGACAGACAGAAAGTCCTCCACATTCTTTATATACTGGTTCAGGGCATGTGCCTCCGAGCATTTTACACTCTACATAGCCATTTGTTTCACAGTATCTCTTCCCTTCATATTCACAGGGAGAAGGGCATTCAACAATATCAGAAAAGATATCTTGAGTTTCCTCCAATTCAGTATCGGTCTCAGCATTAATATCATCTGCCTCATTGTCTGATAAATCATCGTAATCCAGTATATCTTCCATGTCCTGTATATTATTGTCTCCAATTTGTATGATATCCTTTCCAGAATCATATGCATTATCCGTATCCTGTATTGTTGATATATCCAGATTCTCATATAATCCCACACACTGTCCATTTCGACAGACCTTATCTCCTTTGCAATCTGTATCATATTTGCAATTTGATAGACCTGAGTTACAGAATAAGAACAGAAATAAGGTTGATATAATAGCAATTACTATTAGACTGCCGGATAAGACCTTCATATGTCAATTATATCCGTAATTTGCACAATTTCAAATAAATAACCCAATCTTTAAATACAGGTTATAATTAGTTACTTCAAAAACAGCATTAAAAGGGCTAATAATAGACTCTGATCTCCATATCAAAATCAAAATCAGACTCTATTGAAAATTTAGCAACAACCTCATCTGATGAGACTATTTCCATGGTAGTATTTGAGTTTATAAATACTGAATATGTCCTGTCTCCTGTCTTCATAAAACAGTTATTTCTATCTTCTAAACATATCGGGAGAGATTTGTTATTGACAGTAAATGAAATAAATTTCTCATCCTTTTTTTTTGAAACCATTTTGAGCTGATATTTTGTACCGTTATATTCAGTGAAACTGTTATCC
Source organism: Deltaproteobacteria bacterium (assembly GCA_037441045.1). GTDB lineage: Bacteria > Myxococcota > SpSt-1050 > SpSt-1050 > SpSt-1050 > SpSt-1050. Next base: position 11,664 of record JBBISZ010000048.1, read on the forward strand.
ATTCCTAAAAATAATTTTATGATTCGATATCTCAATTTTTCTTCTGACACTGAGTATTCATTTTTAATATCCACATTTGTCAAAATATCCTCTCTTATTTGTGGTATAATACCTCCCTCCCTTACGAAGACAGGGATATATTCAAGGGGAGTTTTTATTGTAAAGAACTCTCCATTGCTTATGTATTCAGCGTCCTGCTCAATGGTGATCCACCTGCCAGCGGGAAGATAGACCAATTTTTCATAAGTCTCCTTTGTGGTTACAGGTGAAACGAGTATCTCATCGCCGAGCATATATGAATCCTTAATTAACCATACATTTTCGTCAGGGAACTGAAGAGAGAGGGATTTCATTATCGGGATGCCCGTCTCTGCCGATCTCTTGCTCATTGTTTTAAGATACGGGAACAGTGAAGAATGTATAATGGCATATTTCTTAAATATATTGATTGTCTCCTCATCCTTCTCCCATGACCAGTTGAGAAGAGGCATATATCCATGATGTGTCCTCATGATCGGCGAATATGCTCCGAGCTCTGTCCAGCGGATATAGAGTTCTTTATCTGAGGGAGGATTCGTTGTGGATTGATAACCAGCTATGTCGTGGCCGTAGTTTGAGATTCCACATATACCAAGTCCAATCCCGATAGGAATTATTGTAGGCAGACCGTCATCTTCATCGAATGAGGTTCTCTGGTCCCCAGCCCAAACTACATCAGCAAGCGCAGGTGTTCCAAACCAGCCCGAGCGTACAAAGAAGATCCTTTCTATTCCATCTGTCTGCGAGTCAATAATCTCTCTCTGAACCTTCTGCCATAGTACTGGATACAGGTTGTGGATATCCAGCCCGGACTCATATTTTTTTGTTTTTGAATTATAAAGAAATGAATCTGAAGGTAGCCATTCAGCAAAATCTCCCATCCATCCATCTGCTCCCATTTTTATTATATAATTCATATTCTCCTTTATCCATCTGATGGC
>JBBISZ010000049.1:0-12598 GCA_037441045.1 Deltaproteobacteria bacterium
ATCCCCTCACGCTTATACCACCAGACGCTCCTGAAGATATGCCGTGAAACCACATTTTGCTGGAAGTTACAAAAACATCAGCAGATTTCTGTGAGACCGACTCAAAAGAGAGCCCCTTGAAGATTTTAAAATCTCCTCACCTTTTATATATGCAGTATCAGCCGTCCCTCCACAACTCTTATCCCGTTCCCCCTTTACAGTGGTATTATAATTACCCTCCTCCTCTTTCAGATCCCCATTTTCAATAGCAGACTCATCAGCATATAAATCAAAAAAAGGTAAGAAGAAAAAAAAGATTATGAAAAGAAAAATTTTTTTCATCAATAATCAATGCCCATAAGGACCAGGTACAGAAAAATCCTGCTCTATATCATCCTGTTTTAATTCAATCAAGTATGACTCACCTCGCTTGAAAATGAAACTTTTCATTGTTTTATAATTATACCAGAGGGGTCCTTTTGAAACGATATCTGTATCTGCGTATGGAGTGCCACCATCACAAAGACACAACCCTTCAATATTTCCATATTCAGTCTGAGTTTTACAGTACTTTTCAACATCTATTTTCTTAAATGTAATACTATACTCCCCGGGAAGACATCTCATTGGAGAGGTAGCATTATTATAAGTCAGTACTCCCTCATACAAACATCCGCCTGCAGATATATCTTTTACCATAATTGATCCACCGAGAGAGTTAATTACCACAACCTCCGGATATAGATCATCACAGCCACAGATAAAAGAAAAGAGGAGAAAAACAAACGCGCTTCTCCTCTTTAAAAAACAGATGAAGTCGACAGTATTATTTACTGTAAACACTGTGTATTCTGAGTCCTTTCTGAATACGGCTTAAAATTATATTCAGGATAAAGTTCAAGAATTTTATTATACAGGTTTTCAGGAATGGGCTGAACTCCCTCAGGCGGACATGGACCCTGATGATTTGGTGCATTAATATTAATAACTCTGTGCTGACCCTTTACAACCTCCTCTTCATTCTTGCTTGCAATTGGCAGACAGTGTTCCGGCTTGCACTCAGGATCATCCCATGCAGCCACCATCAGAACATAATCAAGCCCTGCCTCAACCTCTTTTTCGGCACTTGTCTCGCCAAGTTTTATTGTCCCAAACTCCACACCTCTAAAATTTGCCTTACAGATTGTCCATGGCGGTTTTCTTTCAATCTCGGGATTGTTGAAGTCGTTCTTTATCGACACATAAGCCGGTTCCTTAATCACTCCGCCGTCCCCACCTGCATCAGATGCAACTTCTGCATCTGAAGAATCTTCATCACCACTGCAACCACCAAAAACTAATACACCAAACAAGAGAAACATCAAAGCAAAAAATCTCTTCATAATACCTCCTTGTTATTGTGCATACGGTAGCACGAATATTATTTATATAGCATTGTTTGCTTTTTTGTCAACAAAATATAGATATTTATTTTACTCTACTCTAATATGTATTGAAAAATATCAATTCTATCTTTTAAAGACATACTGGCTAAATAATTTTACAAAATGATAAAGTTTTTTGCTTATCCAATAAGAAAATTTTTGAGTTTGCTGTATGGGGGATAGAAGTGCCAATAACTATTTTTTCAATCTATCTGTTATCCTGTACAATATATTCAATGCCTCTTTTGGTGTGAGATTATCAACATCCAGTGCGCGAAGTTCATCCAGAATATCCATATTTGCGTCCTGATGAAATAGTGACAACTGATTACTTTCTTTTCTGGTTCTGGACTGAGACAGCCGTGATCTACCTATGTCATCATACTCGGCATTCATGAGATTTTGTAGAACTTCATTTGCCCTTTCTATTACTTTTTCCCCCAGACCCGCAAGCCTTGCAACCTGAATTCCGTATGAAAGGCTACTCCCTCCCGCTACCAGTTTATACAGGAAGATTATCTCACCATTAAACTCTTTTACTGCGACTGAAAAGTTTTTAATTCTGGGTTTTGTAAGATGCAGATCTATGAGTTCATGGTAATGTGTTGCAAAGATTGTTCTTGCCCTTATTCTATCGTGAATATCCTCAGCGATTGCCCATGCTATTGATACTCCGTCGTATGTAGATGTGCCTCTTCCAACCTCATCAAGCAAAATGAGAGATCTCTGAGTGGCTTTCTTAAGGATTGAAGCCACCTCCACCATCTCCACCATAAAGGTTGAGAGCCCTCTTGACAGAAAATCACTCGCTCCTACCCTTGTAAATATCCTATCTGTAATTCCTATCTTTGCATTTGCTGCTGGAACAAAGCTCCCCATCTGAGCAAGGATTACAATCTGGGCTGTCATTCTCATCAATGTAGATTTTCCTGCCATATTTGGACCTGTAACTATCATTATCTGTGTATCTTCTGTATGCAGATTAATATCATTTGGCACATATTTATTATAACCCAGAAGTTTTGAAAGGACAGGATGCCTTGCTCCGGATAATTCTATTACACTCTCCTCTGTAAGAATAGGTTTTACATAGTTCTCCTCAAAAGAAACGATAGCAAGTGAAATCAGGGCATCAAGTTCGGCTATTCCCTCTGCTGTCCTCTTTATCCTGAAAATCTCCTCTGTAATTTCCTCTATAGTCTTTATAAAAATATCATATTCAAGTGCCTTACGCTTCTCGTCCGAGCTCAAAACCTTCTCCTCAAGGCTCTTTAACTCCTCTGTAATAAACCTCTCGGCATTTACCATTGTCTGCTTTCTAATATAATCGGAAGGGACGAGATGGAGATTCGGCTTCGTAACCTCTATAAAATAACCGAAGACTTTATTATATTTTACTTTCAATGAAGATATATGAGTCCTTTCTCTCTCTCTGTTTTCAATACCCGCTATCACCGATTTGAGATCTGTAGATAGTTTTATCAATTCATCCAGCTCTGCACTATTTCCCTTCTTTATAATCCCACCCTCTGTTGCAACATTTGGAGGATCATCAATTATTCTTCTGTCTATCAGTTCATATATGTCCTGAAGCAGGTCAATCTTTTCATTGATTGAGGAGATCAGATCAGATTTCATCCTGAAGAGCCTCTGTTTAATAATACTGATAGGCCTGATACTTGCTTTTAGTGCGATGAGGTCTTTAGGAGTTGCATGTCTGAATCCTATTCTGGAGGAGAGTCTTTCTATGTCTGCTATTTCCTTTATGAGTTTTGCAAGTTCCTGAAGATTTATTGTATCAGAGCGGAGTTCGTCTATTGCATCATATCTTCTGTTTATCTCTAATATATTCACAAGAGGATAATTTAGCCATCTTCTGAGCATCCTTGAACCCATTGCAGAACCAGTCTTATCTATAACCCAGAAGAGAGAACCATATTTTTTTTGATCCAGCATGTTTGAGAATATCTCCAGATTGCGCTGACATGTCTCGTCCATATATAGATACTCATAACCCATCAGCGTTACAGGATCTTTTATCAGAACTATCTCTCTCTTTTGAAGACTCTCTACATAATTTACAATCGCGGAGATTGAACATAGAAGACCATCCTCAATATTTGATAGAATCTTGTCTTTTCTCCTATTTTCAAACAGATCTTCTCCACTCTCAGAATAAACAATCCTCTCCTTCTTCAAGAGTTCCCTTATTTTCTCTGTCTCCCTGTTTTGCTGGATCAGAATCTCCCTTGGCTCCATCTGCTTGAGTCTGTCTTTGAGTTCATCTATATCATCGCTCTTGAGCACAAATAGATCACCTGTTGACGGATCCAGAAAAGATATATAATAAAAATTATCTTTTAAATATATTGAACATATAAAATTAAATTTCCCCGCCTCAAGGGTATCGATGTCAAATACCATCCCCGGGGTTACTACGCGCGTAACTTCCCTTTTTACTATACCCTTTGCAAATCTTGGGTCCTCCACCTGATCACAGATGGCAATCTTCTTCCCCATATCCAGAAGTTTGTTCAGATAATACTTTGCTGCGTGGTGCGGAACTCCACACATGGGAACTTTGTCCTCCCCTTTGTTTCGCGATGTCAGGGTGAGATTCAAAAGTCGTGACACCTCCTGAGCATCTTCAAAAAACATCTCATAAAAATCGCCGAGTCTAAAAAAGAGGACACAATCAGGATAGAGCGCCTTTGTCTGCAGATACTGCTGCATCATCGGGGTAAGACTATTTTCGTTTAATAGGTTTTTATCCTCTATCATACCATAAAATTTGGCGTCTAATTACTTCCACAACTCCTGCTGACAGTTTAAGAAATCTGTTAGATAAGTCTCACATTTTATCTGTGAAATACATTTTTCTGTGTCATCTATAAATTTTTGTGTAAGACACTTATAATTATCTGGAACACCGAGAGTAGCAATACATTCATCTTCTGTCTTGGTAGTTGCCTTGCACTCAATCATCTTATTACAGAGAGTCTTTGCATATTTACTAACATCTGGAGGCGCAGGGCATTTTTCGGCAATGGTCTTTGTACAACTTTTTATATCCTCACATTTATCTTCTGCCAGACATACTCCCATAGCATCAAGATAGGCGTTTTCAAAATAGGAATTCTCCTGATACTTTTTACAATAATCTTTACAATTCTCAAGCTGGCTCTCTTTGATCTCCTGACATTCAAGACTTTTATCACACAATCTGGTACAATCAAACTCTGTCTTCTTTTTGTCGCTATCTGAGCAGCCAGAAGCCAGAATAAAAAACCAGAATACCATTAATAATATTGAGATTCTCATCTATCACGCCTCCTGATAGAGCCTTATTATCTTAGATGTAATTCATTTTGTAAATCATTTTTTTTTATTATAAAATTTCAACACTGTCTTATTGTCTTTTATGTAAAATGTTAATAAATGTATCTTTACAAATAGAAATAATTCATTTAATAAGGAATTGGAACTGAGTATCAATTATTTTAAGGAGTTATAAAATGCAAAAGAATTTAATTGAAGGAAATGGCTTGCTATTAGAAGAGTTGAAAAAATGTGGGAAATATATAATTGTTACAATGGAAGAACCATTTGCACTGATATCTAACAATGTAAAACCTTTTGAAATTATATTCAATTATGACATGACAGAAGAAAACCTGAAAAGACTCGCCAGTAACAGGAAGGATGGAGAACTTCTTGTCGGATTTGGAGGAGGGACAGCCTGTGATACAGCAAAATATCTCTCTGCAAAATGGAATCTACCGTTGATAATTGCGCCTTCCGTGGTCTCTGTAGATGCATGGCTATGTCGCTCTGTTGCAGTAAGATTTGATCACAAAGTCAGATATGTAGAGAATGTTGAGACCAACAAATTTATTGTAGATTATGATATATTAAAAAAGAGTCCCGCGATATTAAACAAGGCGGGTGTATCTGATGCCCTTTCAATTACAACTGCACTCGGAGACTGGAACATTGCAAGATCACACTTTCAAGATAAATATGAGCAGTCATATTATGATTCAGCAAAAAAGATTGCAGATGAACTCTTAAATTGCGATGAGAATATAAGAAATCACAATGAGAAGGGACTGAGATCCATAGTAAAGGGACAACTTTTAGAAGTAGCATTATGTGAAGAATGGGGAAATTCAAGGCCTGAGGAAGGTGGTGAGCATTTTCTTGGATACTGTCTTGAAGAGCTAACTCACAAACATTATATCCATGGACTGCTTATTGCATTAAATATAGTCGTTGTATTAAAACTACAGAGGGAAAATGCGGTATATAATTATAATAAAATCTACGAGTTTTTTAAGAAGATCGGACTTGACATCTCTTTTAAAAATCAAAATATTACAATAGATGAATACAGGAATGCCCTTTTGAAAACTCCCGATTATGTCAGGAGGGAAAAACTTTACAATGGCATCTTCTCTCTCCCATCTGTCTTTGATGATAGAGGGGAATTTTCTTTAAATGACATCGCCGAATGGGCATCAACTCTGTAAAAAAGCAGAAAAACCTGTTAATCCCTATTTTGAAGACAATCGATTCTTGCAATATTCTTGTTTGTCAGAATTTTGAATATCAGAGAAATAAAAATATTCATACAAAAAATTATTCTAAAGAGATTTTTAAGTATTCTGACTCCGTATTTTCAATTTGCAATTCAGTCCTTTTTCACAATCATTCTATCAAATTTACTGGCTCACACTGAATTCAAGATTGATACCTTTGTCTATCATCAATAAAAGGTCTATTCGCTTATAAGCAGTCCCTCTTTTATATTTGCAAAACAAAAAGTTGAATAGTAAATATTATCTATGCGTCTAAGAAGTATTTACATCTGTATATTTACTCTATCCTTTATTGTCTCCTGTTCGAGAACTGACGGCATAGAGAAAAGCATCTCCACCGATGGATATTCTTTATGTAAAATGGATATGGACTGCGGGAAGGGACGATACTGCTCAATGGACGGCATATGCTCCATTGACTGTACTACCGATAAAGACTGCCACTTTTTAGTGAGAAATAATGGTCTTACAGAAAACTACTACTGCTCCGCCTGTGGAAGATGTCTTAATAAAGAGGATAAGGATACTGCATGTATTGTGGCAAAGGAGATTCTATGTGAAGAGGACTCTACCTGTCAGGACCAACTATCAAACGACTATTTTTGTAGTGATGAAAAATTGTGTGTAAAAAGATGTAGCAACGATACCTCCTGTAAAAAGATAGGCAGAGGCTGGTCCTGCGGAAATGCTGGTTTCTGTATTAGAAAGTGCATCTGTAATAAAGACTGCTATTTTTTCGGATGGGGATATGCATGTATTCTTCCAGATGGGGTGGACGAAAAATCAAATTGTGAAAGTCCAACTCCTGTCTATGGGAAATGTCAACCGAGAGAGGGAGGAATTGACTGGGGTAAAGACATAAATTATGAAAAATCATCTTTTTCTTATACAGGAATCTGGGGATGGAATCTAAATTACGCTGTTAGAACTACAGGGCTCCCTCTTGTATCCCAGCAGGACTCTGTCTCTATTGCCTATGGATTGGCAAAGATTATTCAGAACTCCAAGGGCGGCATCACCATAAACCTCAAACTCTGCTCAATAAGACTTAAGAATTTCAAAGAGGATGATTCGGAATTTGAAGACCTTGCATATATAATAGTCCCGGACTCTTATGCTGATAGTGTTCCAATTGTTGTCAATAATACAGACTTTATTTCAAATGAGAACGAGGAAATTATTTCAGACATATTTCTGGATATAAGAGGTGCAAGGCTACCCGATCCATGGAATACTCCTTTACCCGACTATGAGAATCTTTTGTATGCATACGATCAGGATAGAGATGGAAAGCCTGGTATGACTACCTTTGTAAATGGCATTCTTACTGGCGAGGTTTATAATGCTCAAAGATGGTGGGTAAAATACCATATCAAAAGAAAAGATAGAGATCATCTTCACGGACTAATAGATTTTAATAGTGAAGAGACCATTCTTGGCGCAAGTAATAAAATCCTTCTTACAAAGATAAAAGTAATGAGACATCCTCAAAATGACAGGAGTTACTTCAGGGCTCAGAGGCTTAATGATGCAGCCGATTGTAATACAGTCCTTGAACTCAAAGACAAAGACGATTCATTTATAAAATTTACACCACATTTTGAGGAATAAAAACACAATTAGCTTGCCTCATGGATTAAATAGATTTAAATGAAACAAACCTACAGTCTTCTGTAAACATTAAACTAAAATAGTTTGTAAAATAAAGCCATAAAATTGTAACTGGCACTGATGATGGAAAAATATGCGTTGTGCTAACTTTTTCAAATGAAATCAAGAGGTTAAAAAGAAAAAAGCCATAGCATTATACAAGAAAGTAAGCAAAAAAGTAACTGGCACTTATTAATAAAAAATCGGAATAAACTGGAATAAATTGGAAAAAATTGTACCTGACACTTTTGGCGGGCTTCTTCCCGTGTTTGCCAAATATTTTCAATAATATCAAGCAGTTAAAGAAAGAACAGGTCACATAAAAGACCACATAAAGGACTATATAAAGTAACTGGCACTCTTATTGATGTAACTGGCACCTTTATCAGTTGGGTAATCCTGAAATCCTGAAACACTTAGTAAAAACAACATCTAAGGAGATGCAAATTCAATGTATTACCAGGAAATTAAACGTTCAACAAAATTAACTTATTGAATCCAGAACAAAATTAGTGCATCAAAAAAAAGAGGAATTGTTATGGGACTTTTGGATTTTTTGACAGGTGGACCAAAAAAGGATCCAGTACATATTACAGACGAAAATTTTGAAAACGAGGTGTTGAAATCCGATGTACCTGTTCTGCTTGACGCATGGGGCCCCGACTGCCCATGGTGTATGAAATTGGTACCTACTATTAGAATCCTTGCGGCCAGGTACGATGGAAAGGTAAAGGTTGGTGAGGTCAATGTTGCAGATGCCAGAAATATTTCAAAGAGATTTGGCATTAGAGGTACTCCTACGATCCTGTTTTTTAAAAACGGTGCGGTTGTTGAAAGAATGTCGGGATACCAGTTTGAGGATGTTCTGGATGAGGCTATAAAAAGAAAGTTTGCAGAATACCTTGAATCTACAGAACAGAGCAAAAAAGATAAAGGTAAGTAGTTGTTTATATCTTTTGTAAATCTTACAATAAAGTAATCTGATTCCTGAATTAAGCATTTCTTAAATACATTTTGTAAGGGCAAATCATAATTTCCCCAACTCTAATTAATCCACTAATTACCTTCTGTAAGAGATCAATCTTTTCATAATAACTCAAGAGAAAAAGGACTCCATAATCTTTTTCCTCTTCGTAAGGATTATAAGACCCTTTAAGGAGCATTTATAAATATGGCATTTTAAAACTGTAACCATATTAGACTTTATATTTCTTGATATTTATCCATACATTGATTATTATTTATAAGGCGTTTTGAATTTAATATTTAGAGGTCTTTCCGATGAGAGTTTTTACCAATCTGTTATTTATTCTGGCTGTTTTTTCGCTGTGTTGTTCTTCAAAACCCACAATAAAAGAGGAGAAAGGAGGAGAAATGAAAGAGGTGTTCTATCCTGTCGTGGCGGGCTCTTTTTATCCTGCTATTGAAAACGAAGTAAGATCAATGCTGGATAAATTTGATAAACAGATAAAAAGGGTGATGTTCTGGGGCTAATCTCACCACACGCCGGATATATTTACTCAGGCAGAACTGCCGCATACGGATTCAAAATGGTGCAGGGTGAAAAGTTTGATCTTATTGTAGTTATGGCTCCATCTCACAGAATGAAATCGGATAGGGCTGTACTCTTAAATTATTCTGCATACAGGACACCGCTTGGAGATCTGCCCATTGATACAAAGACAGTAGAAGATTTACTCAAGGATACAAAGAACTTTTTGTCTGAGGCTGGATTCTTTAAGATAGAACACTCTCTTGAGGTACAACTTCCATTTATTCAATATTATATCAAAGAACCAAAAATACTTCCCATAATTGTTCCTGTCTACAATAAGACGACACTGAAAAATGTTGCCCAATCGCTGTATAAGGTTCTTAAGGATAGAAAGGTGCTATTTGTGGCAAGCTCCGATATGTCTCATTACAAACCATATGAAGAGAATAACGCTATAGATGAATATACCTTCTCTGTGCTCAAAAAGAATGACCCTGATCTCCTATTTGACGAGGAGATGCAGGAGAAGACCCAACTTTGTGGGATAGCACCCGTAGTTGTTCTTATGAATATTGCAAAGCTTGCAAATGCAGATGGTCCTTATGTAATCTATCATGAAAACTCAGGGGATACAGCGGGAGATAAGAGTGCAGTCGTAGGTTATGGCTCTGTAGCCTACTTTAAAGGCAACAAAAACAACCTCCAGAAATTTATCAAAGATGAGTCTCAAGGTATTGAAAAAAAGGAGAATAAAATGAAGTATAGCCTTACAGACGAAGAGAAAAAAGAGCTTCTTATTCTTGCTCGTAATTCTATTGAATACTACCTCAAGAACAAGAAGGAGATGAGTTATACTCCAAAGTCGGAAAAGCTCAAAGAGAAGGGCGCCGCATTTGTAACATTAAAAAAACACAATGATCTGAGAGGTTGTATAGGGCATATAATAGCATTTGAACCTCTCTTCAAATCTGTACTTTCAAATGCGGTAAATGCCGCAGTACATGATCCAAGGTTCATGCCTGTAGAGGAGAGCGAACTCAAGGATATTGAGATAGAGATATCCGTTCTCACCCCACTTGAACCCATAAAAAAAGAGGAAATAGTACTCGGAAGAGACGGACTGGTACTGACAAAAGGATTCAACAAAGGCGTATTTTTGCCACAGGTTCCCCATGAGGCCGGGTGGAAGACTGTAGATGAGTATCTATCACATCTCTGTCTGAAGGCTGGTCTAAATATGGATTGTTACAAAAAAGGAGATATAAAGCTTGAAAAGTTTGAGGCGATTGTTTTCAACGAAAAAGAGATGAATATAAGATAGGAGGAGACAATGAAATATATCTCTGCGGCTGTAATATTAACCCTCTCAATCCTTGCTGCCTGTCAGTGTGAAGAGTCCCGCCTTGAAGAGATTACACCGTTTTATGAATGTACAAACTGCTCGCAGGATAAGATAATTGATTTTGGTACGGTAAGGGTCAATACCCAGAAAGAAATAGATATAAACATAAAGAATTCCGGAAAGAACGATCTGGAATTTAAGTCTATCACCGCCACTTTTGTAAAAGGAGCCAATTCTGAATCATTTAGCGTAGTACAGTATACACCCACCATAAGCCCAAATAGTTCAGGGATTATCAAACTGGGATATTTTCCTCGCAAATCCGGTACAGATGAAGGTAGTCTCACTGTAGAATGGTATCACAACAAGGCTGCCAATATAATTAAATCCGAGACCTATACACTAAAAGGTAAAGGGGCAGAGGCAAAACTCGATATTTGTACAGGGGATGAAAACGGAAATATTGTAAAATGCACATCCAGTTGTGAGAGCGATCAAAAATACGGTTGTCTTTCTATAGATTTTGGAGAGATAGATCCCAAGACAGATGATGTCTCAAAGAGAGGTGTGATCATAAAAAATGCTGGCGAGATCCAGATGTTGCAAAAGCAGATCTCTGTAAAACAGTGTCCACTCAACAACAATTCATGTGAAGAGAGTCAGATGGTAAATGCTTATGAATTTTCAACAGAACCTCAAAATACCAAAGATATTAAAATTGATTCAGGGAAAAGTGTATCTACTTTTGTCTTTTATAAACCCGTCGATGGTGGCATTGACAACGGTCTTATATATGTACAGACAGACGATGAGTTGCTGGATGAAGTGGCAATCATTATCAAGGGTACGGGTATGGCTCCCAAGTTGTGTTACGAATCATCATTTTTTGACTTTGGGGTAGTCCCTGTAAATACTCGCTCAGACAAGATCTTCAATGTAAAGAGTTGTGGAACAAAACCTGTTAAGGTTTTGAGTATCTCAATAAGCAATAATTCCGACAATGAATTTGGATATGATGGAACAACAAAACCGATTATAAACGAACTCAATCCTGAGGAGGAGGTCGGCTTAAAGATCTACTACCTTCCAAAGAATGAGGGCATGGACACAGCAAAGCTTATTGTTGAGTCTGATGATCCATCACTTCAGGACGGAAAGGCAACAATAAATCTGATGGGCACGGGACAGAACCTCCCATCCTGTGTGCTCAAGATTGATCCGATCTCCCTTGACTACGGACATATGGCTGCAAATCAGAAGCAACTCAAAGATTTTTACATATACAATCTGGGAGATGGCGCCTGCGAGGTTACAAGGTTTGAAGGACCTCAATACAGAGACAATTTCAGGATTATCTCAATGTTTATTCAGGGCTCATCATCTGGAGTCATAAACAGTATACCTTTCTCAATGATGCCCGGCGATAGGGTAAGGGTTCAGATGGAGTACACCGCTCAGGCTGAAAAGACCTGTCTTGAGGACAGGATGATAATTTACTCCAACTCTATAGACTCTCCCTATGAGACACTTTATCTTTCAGGTTGCGGTGGAGAGGAGGCAGTATGCAAGTTCTTTATTCTCCCGGAAAATAAGATACTCAACTGGGGGAATGTGCCCGTAGGTAAAACTTATACTCGATCTGTAGTACTTGAAAATATCGGGACATCTGAATGCATGGTCAATACTGGTGCCTTCGGTCCAAATACAGGCAAGTGGTTCAAACTCGTGAGAACCCCTCAATATCCATTGAAAGTTCCAGTGGGAACAAATGCCAGATTTGACATCTGGTGTACCCCTGAAAAGACAGGGTTTGCACCAGATAAGGATGGAAATCCCGACAGTTCAGGTGTAAAAAACTTTATAAGTATCACAACTACAGATCCACAGAATCCTTCACTAACTTTTTCAATGATCTGCAACGGTGTATCTTCGTATCTAATGGTAAGTCCGGATCCCGCAATATTTCCTGATGGAACTACAAATTGTGCAAATGGGGAACTTACAATTGCTATGTTCAATACAGGATCTTCTCCACTTACAATAAGCGGTCTCAAATCCAATTCTCCCGAATTCGTCCTTACAAGCAACCCCAATCTTCCAGTAATTATTC
>JBBISZ010000050.1:0-11206 GCA_037441045.1 Deltaproteobacteria bacterium
CACAGGATCCAAACTGTTCATCTGGTTGCACTATGGACTGTTGTTGTTTTGATTACAATGGTTTTGTTATTAGAAATGTAGGAGATGCACCACTTGAGGTTACAAGAGTAGAGTTGACAGACAACGGCGGCGGAATGATTGAGATAGAACCAGAAAAGCAGACACCATATACTTTGCAAAATAATGAAACTACTAATGTAACTATCAGATATAAACCCACTACTTTTGGACAGCACCGAGGAAAGATTGTTATAGAATCAAATGATCCTAAAGATGGTGTGCTTGAGATCTCAATAGTGGCTACATCATTTCAGAAATAGTATGAACAGAGACAAAGAACCTGTTTTAGATAAGATAACTGAAATAAAAAAAACATACGGTAAAGATTTGATAATTCTTACTCACCATTATCAGAGGCCAGAGATTGTTTCAATTGGAGATGAGAGAGGCGATTCTTATGTTTTATGTAAAAAGGCTTATGAATCAGATGCAGAGTATATAGTATTTTGTGGTGTCCGATTTATGGCGGAGAGTGCTGAGATATTGAGAAAAGAGAATCAGAAGGTATATCATCCCGATCCGTTCTCAGGCTGTCCTATGGCGGATATGGCAGATGTTGAAGATGTGCTAAATGCCTTTAACCAGCTCAATGATGTATGGGGTAAAGATTCTTTTGTTCCTGTAGTTTATATGAATAGTAGTGCTGATGTAAAGTCTCTGGCAGGAAAGTTTGGCGGCATTATATGTACATCATCAAATGCAGAAAAGATAATCTCTTATGTTTTGTCAAAAGGTAAAAAGGTGTTTTTTATCCCCGATGAATTTCTGGGCGTAAATACATTCAATAGATTGAAGATTTCAGAGTCATATCTGGGATACTGGGATTATTCTATAGACTTTGGAGGGAACATTCCCGATGAACTGAGGGGAAAAAGGTATATAGTATGGAAGGGCTATTGTCATGTACATACTTTTTTTACCCCTGAACATATTAGAGTTGCAAGGGAGAGATATAAGGATTGTAAGATAGTTGTGCATCCTGAATGTAAACCAGAGGTTGTCAATCTGGCAGATGCTGCAGGCTCGACAGAGTTTATTGTAAAGTATGTTGAGAATGCTCCTTCAGGGTCAACTGTTATTATTGGGACAGAACTAAACTTGATAAGAAGATTATCAGATACACATAAAGATAAAAGGATACTTGAACTTGCCCGATCGATGTGTCCAAATATGTTTAAGATCACTTTGAGCAAGTTATTAAACACTCTTACTTATTTTCCTGAGCAGAACAGGGTCATCGTATCCGAGGAGGTAAAGGGATATTCCAGACTGGCGCTCAGAAGAATGCTGGATATCATAGGTTGACTATTTTTTCACGGTTGAATTTAGTGTATCTGTGACAATCTTCTTAAAAATATCCAGTTGAAAAGGTTTTTGCAGAAATATCGAATTGGGGACAAATTTACTCTCTTTTGATGCAAAATCTTTTATGTATCCTGACATATATATTGTTTTAATTTCGGGATTTTTCTTATATAACTCCTCTGCGAGCGTTATCCCATCAATGTTTGGCATCTCCACATCAGTAATGAGTAAATCTATCTCATAATTGATAGTACGAGCAAGATTGAGTGCGGATAATCCATCGGGTGCAGTAAGGATATTACAGTTTAATGCATTAAGAATAATCTCAAGTGGTTCTTTAACCTCCGGGGCATCTTCTACTATCAGTATATTCCTCTCCTTGCGTGCGGTATCATCTCTGTATATAGTCTGTTCTTTTATCTCACTTTCAAGTGGAAGAATAATAACAAACCCAACCCCACTTTTATTTTTTTCTGCATAGATATAGCCCCCGTGAAGTCTGATGATTTTGCTTATAAGAGGCATACTGAATTCGGGTTGATTATCAGATATATTTAATTCGGAAATTTCAAAAATATTTTCAGTAAAGCTTTCCTCAAACATCAATTGGGTTGATAATATTTGAAGTTTGACAAAGTGAGGTTCTTTATCCTTAGATTCAGTTCCTTGAGATACAATGGGTTCCACACTAAATATTATTTTAGCATCATTTTTGCTTCTATTGATAATATATCTTGCGACCATACTTATTGATTCCTTCAATCTATTCAAATCACAGAAAATCTTATTACCGATAGATGTAATAAAGGAAGAAAATCCAATTTGCTTTTGATTACAGAGGTTGGCGACTTCATTCCTTAATTGTTCAAAAACATTTTGAATATCTTCAGATTTACGATTGATTCGTTCGTAGTTTGAATACTTCATAAGATAAGAAGTAATATCTCCGCCTTTTTTTATAGAGTTGTTTATATGACAAAGATATTCCTCGATCTGATTGTCGGTTTTGATATTTTTTCTAATAAGTTCAACATAACTGTTTATGCTCAATAGTATATTGTTGAAGTCATGAGCAAGACTCGAGGCAAGTCTTGAGGCATACTCATATTTTTCTGATCTTATTTGATTAAGCTGAATCTCATTGATGAGTTCTTCGTTCCTCTTTTGCTTTTCTTTGAGTCTGAAATTTATTATCGCGAATTTAATATCCTCAATTATGTCCTTGAAATAATTAATATATTTGAATTCATCATTGGTATCAGACGCAAAACAGAATATCGAATTTACTCTATTGTCTATGTCTATTGGAAAAAAGATTGCAGATAGATAGCCAAGTTTATAAAGTTTATTAATAAAATCAGGTGTAAATGCGTTAGCTGTCTCCCTGTTTATTATCTTTATTTCCTGATCCAGATAACATAATCCAGATGGATGTTTCTGAGACTCAGATAAGGTAAGTCTAACACCAAAGGCATCCTGAATATAATCGGAATAAAAAGACGCATTTTTTACTTTTAGTTCATCTTTTTCTGGATCCTTGGTAATATAGATTGCATTTGCAAAGTATTTCTTTTTGTTAAATAAAGAGATAATTTCTTCAAACATCTCATCTTCTGTTCCGGCATGAGATATAATCTGGTTTATATCACTTATAATCTGTAATGCCTTATTCTTCTCTTCAAGTTCTTTCTGAATGGTAACGAGCTCTGTTATATCCTGTGAGACACCAACCACGCCGGTGATCTTTCCCTCCAGATTTCTCAATGGCTGGTAAAATACAATATAATGTCTTCCCATGATTTTTATCTGATAATTTCCAGACTCACCAGTAAGTCCCAAAAGAATATATTTAATTGCAGGATACTCAGGATCCGATTTGTCAAACAACTCATAAATAGTCTTGCCAATAATCTCTGAAGCGGAGATCTTTAAATTTTTTAATACAGAACCACTTGCATAGGTTATTTTAAGATTTTCATCAACTGTCCATACCAGTGTTGGAATCTGTTCTGAGATAAGACTCAATTTTGTCTCAGTCTCATATCTGTTTATCTCTGCCTCTTTCTGTGCAGTTATATCATTCATTATCTTAATAGAGCCTATTATCTCTCCTTCCTTATTTTTAATGGGTTCAGCCCTGATTAAGTAATATTTCCCATTGGGGAGCTTTATCTCTTTCTCTTCAGGATTACCATCTTTTATACTTAATTCAACCGGACAGCCTTCACACAGATTTCCTTTATTAAAAAATGCCTTTGCGCAAAATTGTCCAATAATGTGGTCACTATTTTTATTTAGAAAATTAATACCAGCATCATTAATCCACTTAATATTATGATCTCTGTCGATATAAACTATAATATCTCTTATGTTGTCCAGAATTTGTGAGATATTTATGGGAATGTCATTTAATACAAGGTTAGAAACTTCTCTCTCTATAAGGTCAATCTGTTCATATTGAACCCCATCTAACAAAAATTTTTGAACAAATATTTTAACAGGAATAAGACCACCATTTTTGTTTTTTAGATATCCATCTATTAGTTTTATATTTTCTGGTGAGAAATCAGTTGATCGGGAGTATTTTATAATTTCATCCGCTGTCTCTTTCTTAAAAAGATCCACCACCTTCTTCCCTTCAACAAAAAGCACATTCTTGTAGCCTGCCAGCTTTAAGAATTTTTTATTTGCGAACAGAACCACCCCATTTCTTGATGAAAGTATCGGAAAGAAATTATCATCAATGCTTACATTTTTTAGAGTGTCTGAAATTTTTAGAATCTCTCTTGTTTTTGTTATAAATATAATCGCTGTAAAAATAAGAATGGAGATTAAGACAATGACAACAACAATCTCCCTTATAATAGAGAATTGCCTATCAGGAATGTTAAATAAAATCATTAATATCCATACTGCCAGAGTGGAGATTAATGAAAATAGTAATATTTTGCCATTTTTAGGCATGCTAACTATTCTATAATATTGTAGAATCATGTCAAGCGGCAATTCTTATATCTATAGGTCTATTGGTGTTATGAATTTTTGCTAAATATGTATGTACGGATAAGCCAGTTTTGAATATTGTTTTCCAGGTAATAAATATATTGCTTGACATCAGTCCTTTTAATGTAATAAAAAGCCCTGTATTTGAGGCGGTTTGTTATGAACGAAAAACTCAGTTTTCAAAATCTTATAATCAATCTTGAGCATTTCTGGATGGAGAATGGGTGTTTGAGAATATTTCCATATGACCTTGAAGTAGGAGCAGGGACTTTTCATCCAGCCACATTCCTGAGGTCTTTGGGCCCTGAACCATGGGCGGCAGCTTATGTTCAGCCTTCCAGACGCCCTTCCGATGGGAGATATGGAGCAAATCCAAACAGACTTCAGAAGTACTATCAGTATCAGGTTATAATAAAACCTTCGCCAGAGGATATTCAGAGGAAATATATTGAGAGTCTTGATCATATTGGCATTGATACAAAAGAGCATGATATTCGCTTTGTGGAGGATGATTGGGAATCTCCAACTCTCGGTGCCTGGGGTCTGGGATGGGAGGTATGGGTGGATGGAATGGAGATTACACAGTTTACATATTTTCAACAGTGTGGTGGAATAGAATTAAAACCTGTGCCAGTAGAGATTACATACGGACTTGAACGGATCTGTATGTATTTGCAGGGTGTGGATAATGTCTATGATATTTACTGGGGCAATGGCTTTTATTATGGGGAGATCCATCATCAGGATGAAGTAGAATTCTCAAAATATAATTTTGAACTTGCAAATACAAAGGATATCTTCCGTTATTTTGATGAATATGAGCAGGAGGCTCTAAATCTTATAGACAAAGGGCTTGTATTACCCGCTTATGATTATTGTATGAAGGCGTCGCATGCTTTTAATCTATTGAATGCAAGGGGTGTGATTTCTACGACTGAAAGGGCTCGTTATATATTGAGAGTAAGGCGTCTTGCAAATCTTTGTGCAGAAGCATATTTAAAACTGCGAGAAAAGATGGGATATCCAATTCTTTCTTTTGACAAGGGTATTAAAAGATGGAAAGGACTTTGATATTAGAAATAGGCAGTGAGGAAGTTCCTGCCCGTTTTATTGAAGGATATGCAAAGGAGCTTGGTAATAAGCTCAATGATACTATTATTGAGAACAATCTTTCATCTTCATCCAACTATGAATTATATTATACACCCAGAAGGGTAATTTATATAAAGGCTAATGTTAAGGAAAGACAGGATGATGAGGTTAAAGAGGTCATAGGTCCCCCATCCAGAATATGTTTTGATAAGGATGGTAGACCAGAAAAGGCACTTGTCTCATTTTTACAAAAATATGGAATTGGCGAATCGGATGTATACAGGAAGGAGTCGCCAAAGGGAGAGGTTGTTGCTGCAAAAATTAGAATAAAGGGAGAAAATGCTATTGATATTTTAAGTAAGGCTGTACCGGGAATTATTTCCTCTTTGAAGTTTAAAAAATCTATGAAATGGGGGAATAATGACCTGTTTTTTGTCAGGCCTATAAGATGGATTCTTGCAATACTGGGATCTGAGATTATTCCATTTGAGATTGCTGGTGTTAAATCATCAAATCGTTCATACGGGAATTTCAATGTTGACCGAGATGGATTTGAGGTGAAGGGCAGGGACGATTTTTTAAAGACACTTGAGAGTAAGTATGTAATATTTGGTTCGGATAAAAGACGGGAACTCATAATTTCATACCTCAAAGATATTTTTAGAGAATCCAGATCTGACGATATAGTAGATGATTCATTGCTTGAAGAGGTGGTGAATTTGCTCGAATATCCTGTACCTATAAAGGGCGGATTTGAGGAGAGATATCTTGAATTGCCTGTTGAACTTCTGGAAGTGGTGCAGAGGCATCATCAAAGATATTTTCCTTTGAGAAAAGATGGTAGAGTACTTCCTGTATTTGTTGCATTTGCAAACAATCCGATTGGAGATAAAGAGATTATTAGAAAAGGGATGGAGAAGGTTTTAAGAGCCCGACTCAATGATGCGGTCTTCTTCTATAGAGAGGATCTGAAAAAGAATATTGAAGATATGGCATGTTCCCTTAAGATGGTTATGTATCAGAAAGGGTTGGGTAATTATGATAGAAAGTCTTATAGATTGGCAAGGTTGGCAGTATTTATTGCAAATATTCTTTCTCTACCGCCTGAGGATGTAGAAAAAATAAAAAAGGCAGCATCTCTTGCCAAAGCAGATCTCGTATCGCTTTCTGTGGGTGAGTTCCCTGAATTACAGGGGATAATGGGGAAATATTTTGCAAGGGCATCCGGAATTCAGGAGGATATAGCAGTTGCGATAGAAGAACATTACAAACCCATTCAGTCTGATTCAGAATTGCCAGAAGGGATAATAGGGTCTGTAGTTTCAATAGCGGATAAGGTTGATCACCTCTGTGGACTTTTTCTAATTAATCAGAAGCCTACTGCCTCATCAGACCCTTTTGGTGTAAGAAGGGCAGCCCAATCTGTTGTTGATATTATCTATGCCAGCAGGATGAATACTATAAGGACATCAGATCTAATAGATTTTGCCTTGAGAGGTTTTGATATAGACGAAATCAAGAAAAATGATAGTAAAATTCGTATTAACTCTGATGCAAAAAAGGAGGTGCTGGAATTTATTAAAGTCAGAATAAAAGCACAACTTTCAGAAAGTATAAAGCCAGATGTGGCAGAGGCTATACTCAATGCAGAGAGCGGGATTGAAGATATATCTTCAATATTTGAAAGAAGAGATGCACTGCTTAAATTTGTTGAGGATGAAGAATTTGATAAATTTGCGGTAGTCTATAAGAGGGCGAGCAATATAACAAGAGATTTTAATGAACTGGGTGTGAATGAAACCATTTTTGAATATGTTGAAGAGAAAGATCTCTATAAGGCTTTTAAGGGAATTGAAGAGGAGTATAATCGACTAATTGGAAAAAGGGATTTTATGTCAGCGATGAATCTATTAAAGGTGAATTTATATAAGCCGATATTTGCATTTTTTGATAAGGTATTTGTAATGGTAGAGGATGTAAGGATAAGAAATAATCGTCTTTCACTTTTGAAAAATATTGTAAATATGTTTAGGAAAATAATCGATCTTTCATATATTTCTTCAATGAAAATGTAAGTAAAAATTCAAGGAGGTAATAAAGATGGCAAAACAGAAATTTGTTTATCTGTTTGGTGGGAAGAAGACAGAGGGCTCTGAGAAGATGAGAAATTTATTAGGTGGCAAAGGTGCCGGTCTGGCTGAGATGGCGAAACTCAATATCCCTGTTCCTGCAGGATTTACGATAACGACAGAGGTGTGTACACTTTATTATAAACTTGGCAGAAAATTTCCAAAGGATTTAAGGCCTCAGATAGAGCAGGGTATCAAGCATATCGAAAAGACTATGGGTTCTGTTTTTGGAGATAGCAAGAATCCACTTCTTGTGTCAGTCAGGTCTGGTGCCAGAAAATCTATGCCAGGCATGATGGAGACAGTCTTAAATGTAGGGTTGTGCACAAAAACGATTCCAGGACTAATCGATAAAACTAAAAATACCAGGTTTGTCAATCATGCATATAGAAGAATGATTATGATGTACTCTGATGAGGTTATGGAAAAAGCCGCCGTTATTGAACCTGAAGATGGTCAGGGTATAAGAGTACAACTCGATCGAATGCTTACCGAATTGAAAGAGAGTAAGGGGTATAAAACTGATGCTGATATCCCCGTGGAGGATTTACAGGAATTGTGTGCAAGATTCAAGGATAAGGTGAGAGAGGTTCTGGGTAAAGAGTTTCCCGATGATCCTATGGAACAGCTCAATGGAGCAATTGGGGCAGTGTTTGTAAGCTGGAATGGGAAGAGGGCTGTAGCATATAGAAGGATTGAAGGTATTCCAGATGATTGGGGCACTGCAGTAAATGTTCAGGCTATGGCATTTGGAAATATGGGAGATAATTCTGCAACAGGTGTGGCATTTACAAGGAATGCTGCAACAGGTGAAAACTTTTTCTATGGCGAATGGTTACCCAATGCGCAGGGTGAGGATGTGGTTGCAGGTATAAGAACACCAAACCCACTCAATAAAGAATCAGCAAGCGAACATAATAAGGATTTGCCGACCCTTGAAGAATATATGCCGGATGTATATAAACAGCTTGTTGATATAAAGATGAAACTGGAAAGATATTTTAAGGATATGCTTGATATTGAGTTTACTATTCAGGAAAGGAAGCTCTGGATGTTGCAGGTTAGAGTGGGCAAGAGAACAGGCAAAGCGGCACTCAATATCGCTATGGATATGTATAGAGAAAAACTTATTGACAAATACACCCTTGTCACACGTATGTCACCAGCGCAACTGGATGAACTTTTGCACCCGATTGTAGATCCTGCCGCTGAAAAGAGCGCAGAGCTGCTTGCAAAGGGACTACCTGCAGGTCCGGGCGGGGCTACAGGCCAGATAGTTTTTACTGCTCAGGATGCCGTGCTCTGGACAAAAGAGGGTAAAAAAGTAATTCTTGTAAGAGAGGAGACCAACCCTGAAGATGTGGAAGGTATGCGTGCCGCAGCAGGTATACTTACTGCAAGAGGTGGTATGACAAGCCATGCGGCTCTCGTAGCCAGAGGCTGGGGGAAGTGTTGTGTGGTTGGATGTAGCGCCTTAAAAGTTGACGTTGAAACAAAGACACTTACTGTTGGTAATCAGAAATTCATGGAGGGCGATTATATTACACTCAATGGAAGCAAAGGCAATGTTTATAAAGGACAACTCAATATGGTAAGGGATACTGAAAATCCCAATTTTGTTGAGTTTATGAAAATAGTGGATTCTATCAGAAGACTTAAGGTCAGGACAAATGCAGATACCCCCGAAGATGCTGCAAAGGCAATAGAATTTGGGGCAGAAGGTATTGGTCTTTTTAGAACTGAACATATGTTCTATGGGAAGAATTCTGAAGAGCCGCTCTTTTATCTGCGAAAGATGATTGCATCCAGAGGAGATGAGGAGAGAATAGACGCATTGAATAAACTGTATCCATTTATTAAGCAGAATATCAAAGGTACGCTTGATGTAATGGATGGCAGACCCGTGACAATCAGACTTCTGGATCCACCGCTTCACGAATTTATACCTACAAGAGAGGATGAGAGGAGAAGACTTGCAGAATCCTTAGGCATTACAATTGAAGAATTCAATAAAAGGGCAGACGATCTACACGAGTCCAATCCCATGATGGGGCACAGGGGTGTACGACTGGGTATTACCTATTCTGAAATTACATCAGCATGGGTGAGAGCGATATTTGAGGCATCTGCTGAATTGATTAAGGAAGGTAAAAAGGTATTGCCTGAGATAATGATACCAGTGGTCTGCACTGTTGAGGAGTTAAAAAACCAGAAAGCGATTGTTTCTAATATTTATCGTGATGTTATAAGCAAGTATCAGATTAAGGAGATTCCATATCTATTTGGAACTATGATAGAGATACCGAGGGCTGCCCTTACAGCAGGTAAACTTGCAGAAGAGGCTGAATTTTTCTCATACGGTACAAATGATCTTACGCAGATGACATTTGGATTCTCCCGTGATGATATAGGGGCATTTGTTCCAGAGTATATAGAGAGAAAGATTCTTCCAAATGATCCATTTGCGATTCTTGATCAGGAGGCGGTTGGCGAATTAATATCTATTGGAATTGAAAGGGGTAGAAAGGTAAGACCGAATTTAAAGGTAGGGATCTGTGGTGAGCATGGTGGAGAGCCATCATCTGTAGAGTTCTGCCACAGGGTAGGAATGAACTATGTCTCCTGTTCTCCATTCAGGGTTCCAATTGCAAGGCTTGCAGCTGCACAGGCAGTAGTAAAATACGACCCGATAAAAAAGAAGCCAGTAAAAAAATCTGCGGGTAAAAAGAAAAGTAGATAGCTCAAATTGTGCTGTTGATTTAAACTATCTTATGCAGTTACAATTTCTTTTTGGATAACATTGGTATTTTATTGATAAACCGGTATTCCTTTTTATAGATAGGGATTCGCTTCAAGTTTGTCGAGATTTTGGTATAAGGCGATTTATGAATATTTCTTAGTATTGTAATTATTTTTTATATAATTGCGGTTGGATTTAACTAAAATAATATTGAAAAAATACTAATATAGAAAAATATAATCAAAGGTTAAATTTAGGTATATAAACAGTAAAAAATTATTACATAAAAATAAATTACACTTATGAATTCAGGTTTTATTTAAAAAAGAAGGGATTTTTTTTAAATCCCTTCTCAAAATTAGATAATTTTATCTATTTCAATCTCTTCTCTGTCTCTGCCCAGTTGATATTATTGAAAAATGCCTCAATATAATCCGCTCTCTTGAGTCCATAATCCAGCATGAAGGCATGTTCAAATACATCCATAATTAATATCAAATTGCTGCCGGCGGGGTGTGATACATCATGTTCATTGATCCAGAAATTCATAAGTCTCCCATTTGTTGGATCCTGATACAGAGCTACCCAGCCGATACCTCTCATTGCACCTGTACCTTTGAATTCGGCTATCCATTTTTCAAATGATCCAAAGTCCTTCTCTATTTGTTTATAGAGTCTTGAGCCTGGATCAAGTCTGCCGTCTCCTCCCAGATTTTCAAAATAAAATTCGTGAAGTCTCATTCCGTTGAATTCCCAGCCGAGCCTTCTCTTGAGTTCTGCAAACTCCGGTGTGGCAATCTTATTTTCCGAAGTCAGCTTCTCCAGAGCCTCAATAACCTTATTTGTATTGGTTACATACCCCTGATATAGGGTAAAA
>JBBISZ010000050.1:11216-12474 GCA_037441045.1 Deltaproteobacteria bacterium
GATTCTTGAGAAGTGCCTCAGAAAAGCCCTTCATACCAAGTAATTTTGAATAATCCTTTGCATTGTAAGCCATAAAATACCTCCTTATCTAAGTTTTTTTAATTCAGAAATTGCTTTTTCATAGTCAGGATGATGTGTGATGTCATCCACTAGTTCAGAGTAGACAAGTTTATACTTCCGATTAATTATAAAAACAGACCGTGCAAGTAACCTGTTCTCTCTGATAAGAACTCCAAATTTTGTGCCAAAATCCACATCTTTATAATCGGAAAGCGTTTTTACTCTGTCAATGCCGTTTGCATTGCAAAAACGTGCTATTGCAAATGGTAAATCAACGCTAATATTTAATACAACAACATCCTCTCCAAGTTTTGCCGCTTCATTATTAAATCTCTTTAATTGAAGATCACATACAGGCGTATCCAGCGATGGTGTAACACTTATAATTATATTTTTACCTGAAAATTCCCTTGAGTCCACCTCTTTTAAATCTTTATCAACAACCTTAAAGAATGGGGCTGTATCTCCGACTTTGAGTTCATTACCTAAAAGAGTAAGCGGAGTTCCATTTACTTTTACTATACCTTTCCTTTCCATAATTTCCTCCTGTGAGTAGATTAACAATTAATATTCTACTTCTACCTATAATTAAGATTAATGTCAATTTCAAAGGATTCAAAGATTTTAATGAATTCCATATAATTCATAATGAACATTCTTTCGTAAAATCTCGCTATCTGTGTGAGTTTTAATATCTTTTTGCAGAGTATAACCCAATCCAATAGCCCCAAGGATTCTTATTTTTTCTGGGACATTCAATTTTTTCTTTATAAATATTTCTGGATCACCATATAGACCATCTTCTTCTAAAAATTGTACATAGCATGAACCCAATTCCATATCTGTTGCTGCGAGCATTATTGACATTGCAGCCATTGAAGTATCTTCAATGAAATTTCTTCCGGACTCACTATCGTATCCAATAACAATTACAGTATTTGATGCCCTCAAAACAGCACTATTTGAGGTTAGTCTTGATAATAACCTGATTATTTCTCTGTCTTTAATTATAAATAGATTTATGGATTTAAAACCACCGGAAGATGGTGACCAGAAAGCTGCTTTTAATAATCTTTCTATCTTATAAGGTTCCACCTCTTTTTCTCCGAATGATCTTACTGATCTTCTCCTCATTATTGCATCAAAAAGTTCCATAATTACCTCCATTCAGAAAATTATGATGTATTTTTGGTATAAA
>JBBISZ010000051.1:0-12449 GCA_037441045.1 Deltaproteobacteria bacterium
TATTTCTCTATCTGATAGAAGTTCGTGAATTGCACCTGATTCACCTTTTTCTATTATATCCAAAATCTCTTCAGTTATGCTTGGGGATATATATTTTTTACCTTTCATCACAGTGTTAATTGCTTCTATAAGGGTCTCTGTTGCTGTATCTTTTGTTATATATCCTGATGCTCCTGCCCTAATGACCTGAATAGCATAATATTTTTCAGAGTACATTGTAAGTACCAGAACTGGTATATTAGGTGAGATCTTTTTTATCTCCTTCAGGACACGAATGCCACTCATATCAGGTAGGTTTAGATCAAGAATTACCATATCATATTTTTCTTGCTTTAATTTTTTTATGGCCTCTTCGCCTGTATTTGCTTCTCCGGCGATCTCTATATCCTTTGCCTTGGATAAAATATACTTAAAACCTTTAACAACAATTTGATGATCATCTACTACTAACAATCTCATTTTAATTTCCTCACCTATGTTTGTTTAATGGTACTTTAATTCTCAGTGTTGTTCCTCTTCCTTCTACACCTTTAATCTCAATCTCACCACTTAGTGCTCTGACCCTTTCGTACATACTTATAATTCCATAGGATTTGGGACTGGATATCTGATCTTCCTTAATACCTATACCATTATCGATAATAGAAAATTCAATAAAGCCCTGATTGGAATAAATATTTATATAGAGCCATGTTGCCTTTGAATGATTTGCTATATTTGACATTGCCTCCTGGAATATTCTAAATAGCTGGATTGCAATATTTTTATCTAAAAGTTCATTCTCAATGGATATATCAAGTTCGCATTGGATTCCTGTATATTTCTGGAACTCCTCTACCTGCCATTCAATTGTAGGAACAAAGCCAAGATGATCAAGTGTACTTGGTCTTATATTGGAGGATATTTTTTTTACGGATGCAATGAGATTTTTTATCATTTCCAGAATTTCATTTATTTTTGTTTTAATCGGGTCTTCATTTTTTGCTTCGTTTATCAGATATAGTAGCCCCATCTTAACGACAGTGAGCTGTTGTCCGAGGTCATCGTGAATATCTCTTGAAATTTTTGCCCTTTCTTCTTCTATTGTATTCTGGATATAGATTAAAAAATTTCTTAACTTCTCTTTTGATTGCCTTGCCTCCTCCTCTGCAGCTCTCAATCTTTTCTCCTGCTCATATAACTCTTTTAATAACCTGGCTATATCTGGCATATCATCGAGTATATTCAAGATTCTTCCTGTTGAGATTGGCAGGATAAGACAGTTTCTCCATCCATCTCTCTCTTTATGATTTAAATAAAAAGTAATTTTTTCACATCTCTTTGAGTTCCACGCCCGCAAAAATGCTGAATGAATAGATATATATGAGAGTCCGCTATATAGTTCATTCAGCCTCTTCCCTATAGGATTTCCTGTAAATGTAATATCGTTTTCATTTGCATATTTATTTAATGCAATTAGTCTGAATGTATTATTTCCTTCAGCCTCATAAATTGCTATTGAGCACTGAATATTATTAAACATATCACATATGAGTGTCTTATCAGCCACTGCCGATATGAATGTATTTTTTATCTCTTCTAAAAACACTGAAGACATTTTACTTTATCTTCATTAGAATTAGCAGATTTTTTCCATTAGTCAAGTAGTTTATAAAATGTATCTATGTAGATTTTTCTTTTACATGGGTCTAAAATTTGGTAGATTGAAATATATGATGCTTCCAGGAAGGCAGGTTAGGTTGAAAAAGTCGTGGGGGCAGAATCTACTTATAGATTCCTCGGCACTCAGTTTTATTGCTGAATTTATAAAAAGGATAAGTAAAGATAAAGCCATTGTTGAGTTTGCGGCAGGGAGTGGAAATCTTACTGAGCGTCTACTCAATAATAACCTTAATGTTCTGGCTGTTGAGATGGAGAGGGAGATTGTAAAGAGATTAAAAACCAGGTTTGGGAATAATAAATCACTTCAAATTTTAGAAATGAATATGATGAAATTTGATTTTGAAAAATACTATCAAGAGTATGGAAGATTGGTTATTGCTGGCAATTTGCCATATAATCTATCCAAATTTTTCCTTTTTAAGATCTTTGATAATTCTATGTTTATTAGTGATGCTGTTCTGATGTTTCAATATGAGGTGGCCAGGAGAATAACTGCAAGACCAGGCGAAAGAGAATGGTCTTTGATGTCGGTATTTTCAGGTTTGCTATCTGATGCACAAATTATAAAAGTGCTCGAGCCCGGCTCTTTTCTCCCGCCTCCTGATGTCAGGTCCGCAGTTGTATACTTTAAGTTTTATGATGACATTGACAGGTATATGTTGTATAAATCCTCAAGAGGAATATTTAAGGAGGTCTTCAATTATCCGAGAAAGAGTCTCAGAAATATTATTAAAACCCGATTTGGAGAGGAGTATCTCAAGACCCTCGACAAAAAAATTGATCTTAATAAAAGGCCTCAAAACCTTACAATTGAAGAGATAAGGATTATCTGTAATGAGATTAGCAGGTCTAATTAAAGAATTTTTAGTTATTACACTGACTTTGATACTATTTGTAATTTTTATATGCTGTAGCAGGTCTGTTTCTGATGTAAAATCTACGAAAAGTTCAGAAGGCAAAGGGGTAATTTATTCAAGAATTAAATATCGCATTGATGCACATACTCATATCGGCTATGATGGATTTGACAGGGCAATAAAGATAATGGATCATGCAGGTATAAGAAGACTTGTCAATTTAAGTGGTGGTATACCTGGCTATGATTTTGAGATGTATTCATCACTATCCAGAATGACCAATAACAGGATAGTTAATCTTATTAATCTCAACTGGCACTATATTGATTTTCCTCAGATGTTTCAACATATAAATAAAAATAATCTCAACAGGGCAAAGATGATGGGGGCAAAGGGTCTCAAGATTTTTAAGTCTCTTGGACTAGGGATAAGGTACTATGATGGCAGGCTTATGAGAGTAGATGATGAGATACTTGATCCAATCTGGCAGGAATGTGGCAGACTCGGTCTTGTTGTATATATTCATACTGCTGATCCTGTGGCATTTTTTAAGCCCCCAACTTCCGATAATGAGAGATATCTTGAGCTTCTCGCACATCCACACTGGTCGTTTTATGGGTATGATTATCCTCCGTTTGAGGAATTGATCAAACAATTTGAGAATGTAGTAAAAAAACACAAGGAGACTACATTTGTTGGTGTACATTTTGGAAATTATGCCGAAAATCCCGACTATGTAGGAGAACTTCTGGATAAATATCCAAATCTTTATATTGATATTGCAGCGAGAGTACCTGAGTTTGGGAGACATAATGCAAAGAAAATGCACGATTTTTTTGTTAAATATCAGGATAGAATTTTATTCGGCACTGATATTGGAATACATTCGGATAGTCTCTGGTTGGGCTCAAAGGGGTTTGAGGAGGAGCCCAATGATGAAGATGCGATTGAATTCTATCGTAAACATTATAAATATTTTGAGACAGATGCCGTTCAGATGGAACACATGACTCCCATTCAGGGCAACTGGAAGATAGATGCTATTAATCTGCCAGATGATGTCCTTGAGAAGTTGTATTTTAGGAATGCTGAAAAAGTATTGAATATTACGCTATTTGGTAATGAGTAAAAAATTTGATATATCCTGATTATGCAATATAATAATACTTTATGAGAGTGGTAAAATTTATTTATTCTATAATCTACCTCGGATTTTTATTTGCATTACATATATTGAAAATTCCGTTTAGAAGGATATTGAGTTCTTCAGATTATATCAAAAGATTTGAATCCGATGGAATTAGAAGCTTAAACTCTGATGATATTGAGATTGTTTTGGATTCATCCCGTTGTATATGCTGCAATATGTGTTCTTTTGGTAGTGCGCAGCAGAATTATTACGATTTTGCCGATGATCTTTGCAGAAGATCGAGGGATCTAACTGCATTTCCAGTAAGAAATAAGGGAGAGCAGTATGATTTTTCCAGTTTCAGGTGCCCTTATGAAATAGATCTCAGACGGATAGATAAGTTGATTACATAAGAGCAAAGAACGGAGGAGTTTGTGCTCTGCAAAAAATGCGGCAGCTATAATCCTGAAGGTTCGGAATACTGTAGCGTATGTAAGGAGCCGCTTATTCTAAAGGGTTCTGGCTCAATCAGAACAAGGTTAAATGCAGAAAAACTGCTTGTTCAATTGAAGAGTACCGTAAATGAGAGGTATTTTATCACCCGTTTTATAGGCGAAGGTGCTTTTGCTCAGGTCTTTTATGCAATTGATAAGGCGACCAATTCTGGTGTGGCATTAAAATTGTTCAAGCCTTATGTTTTTAAGAATGAAGATGAGATGTCCCGATTGATGTGGGGTATAAGGGGAATTAAGGATATTTCTCATCCAAATATGGTCAGGATATTTGATGCGGATATCTCAGCAGAGGGCTGGGTATATGTATCAATGAAATTTATATACGGGATGTCTCTTAAGAATACAATTAGACTTCGTACAGAGGTAAATAAGCCTTTCAGTTTCGAAGAGATTGAGCCGCTCTTCTTTCAGATGGGAGAGATCTTAAATGAGATGCATCCCACTATCTGTCACGGAGATTTTAAGCCCTCCAATATTATTATTCAGCCTGACTATATAAAGCTTACAGATACTACAATCCTCAATTATATAAATATCTCAAACTGCATAAAATACATAAAGGAGGACAATTCGCATATATATCTTGCCCCGGAGTTTTTAGAGGGTGCAGAGCCGTCATATAGAAGTGATATATACTCATGTGGAAGGATATTATTGACACTCCTCTCTGGCTCCGAGACGGCAGATGTAAATAAAGTTGAATTGTTTAAATACAACAGTGACATTGATACAAGATTGAAGAATCTCATAATTAAGGCAACAGAAAAGGATCCACTTACCAGGCACAATGATATAAAAGAGTTCAATGATGAATTGTTTGAGACTCTTGCAATATACAATGAACTCCCACAGAATATAAAAGATGAATATCATCAAAATATTTCAGCAGTTGAGGCAAAATTTACACATTTGAAATCCAGAGGGGCTATTTCAATTTCAAAAGATGAGAAACAGAAAGCAAAAGGGCATTCTGGATGGAAGCCTGTCTTAATTACGCTTTTTATTCTCGTTATAATTGCATTTTCAATCGTATTCTTACTCAAAAATAGGATTGGAGAACATTTTGCCGATAGGATATCTATTGCCTCAAATCTGGATGCGGGTGTTTTAACGGATGTGATATCATCTACAATGATAGATATTGTCGAAATGGATGTTGGGCAGGATGTACTGACAACCGATATAGTTGCAGAGATAACAACTCCTGCCGATGCTAAATATGAGGATACATACAGGGCAATTAAACAGGAAGAGATCAGGCAGGCGGAGAAGGTAAAAAAGATTGCAAAAATTCAAGAATCCACCAAAAAGGATGATGAATTGGTTCAGTCAGAAAAAATAGATAAAGGCGCAGTTAAGGAGAAGGAGACTGCTTATGGTCCATGCCCAAAAGATATGGTTTATATAAAAGCCGGGTCATTTAAGATGGGTTCACTTCCGGCAGATGAATTCAGACAGCCAGATGAACTTGCATTTGTGAGTGTGGAAACGGCTTCATTCTGTATTGATAGATATGAATATCCCAACAAGAAGGGGGCTATCCCAAAAGGCTCGGTCTCTGCAATCGAGGCAGATAAACTATGTGGTGAACTTGGAAAAAGACTATGTTCTGAGGAGGAATGGGAGAGAGCCTGCAAGGGCGTATCAATGGTTCGTTACCCATATGATAATAATTTTGATCCAACAGCCTGTAATGCTGAGAGCAATTCTGGAGAGGATAAGGCTGTTGCCCCTTCAGGAAAATTTTCAAAATGCAAGAGTTCTTATGGGGTGTATGATATGTCAGGAAATCTTGCCGAATGGGTCTATATGAAGGGGGGTAAAAAGGGAGTTAAGGGTGGTTATGTCAATAAACCTGATTGGGCTGTAAGGTGTTCGTCAAGAAAGGTTGAACCCCCATCAAAGAAGAGCCCATATTATGGGTTCAGATGCTGTATGGATGCAACCGAGTAATTTTTTAAATCCTTTTTTGTTGGATTTTGTCATAATTATGTATTAGTAAATCCTGTTTGAGGAGGTATCAAATGAAGGAAGAAATCAAAAAGTACATTGAAGAAAAGATCAGACCGTTTCTTGTTGCTGATGGTGGCAATATTGAGTTTGTGGATTTTGATGAGAATAGCGGTATAGTCAAGGTAACACTTATGGGAGCCTGTGCCCATTGTGCGGGTGCCATTATGACTCTTCAGTACGGAGTGGAAGAGGCATTAAAAGAAAAGTTCCCTCAGGTAAAGAAGGTTACCCTTGCCTGAAATAATTTAGTCTGAAGGAGAAAATTGATGAGCAAGAGAAGCTATGTAATGTATGCGTGTCCTGAGACTGATTCAAATATTTATTATGCAACTGGATTTATGGCTCCTGACCCGTTTCTACTTGTGGTAAAGAATAGTGTGAGATATATGGTAATGAGCGATCTGGAGATAGACAGGGCGAAGAAACAGTCAAAGGTAGAAGAGGTTATCTCTCTTTCAAAAACGGCAGCTGAAATAGATAAAAATTCTATGCCTCCAATAGAGATAATTATTGAACATCTGCTTAAAAAGATGGGCATTAAAAAATTTGAAGTACCTGCCAATTTCCCCTCTTTTATTTATAAACATTTAATTGAGAAGAGATTTAATGTAGAGATAGTACCAGATCCATTCTTTTCGGAGAGGGCATTCAAAAGAGAAGATGAGATAAAACTGATTGCCCATAGTCAGAGGATTACTGAAGAGGCAATGGGGAAGGTTGCCTATATTCTCCGTGAGGCCAATATCAGAGGGAAGAGGATTTATTTTGATGGAACCTGCATAACATCGGAATATCTCAAAAAGGTTATCAATGTATTCCTTATGGAAAGGAATATGGTCGGGGCACATACTATTGTAGCATGTGGAAATGATGCTGTAGATCCACACAATGAAGGTGCTGGACCAATCAGACCCAATGAATCTATTATTGTAGATATCTTTCCGCGTTCAATGGATACACTGTACTTTGGTGATATGACTCGTACATTTGTAGTGGGGAAACCTTCTGATGCATTGTTAAAATTATACGATGCAGTTTTAACAGCACAAAACAAAGCCCTTTCTATGATAAAAGATGGTGTTCTACTTCAGGCTGTTCATAAGGCTGTTCAGGATGTATTTGAGTCTCTCGGTTATAAGACAGGACTTCTAAAAGGCAGAATGCAGGGCTTCTTCCATTCAACAGGACATGGACTCGGGCTGGATATCCATGAACCTTACAGAATTTCAAATGTGCCGGGATATTTGAGGACAGGTATGGTTCAGTCAGTTGAGCCCGGACTTTATTATTATGGGATTGGTGGAGTAAGGATTGAGGACCTTATTGTTGTTCAGAAGAATGGGCTTAAAAATTTAAATAAATTCCCAAAATCAATATATCCATAATTAGATTACATTAATTATTTTTCATAGTTTTTCAGACTTTAAGACTCATTTATATCAATAAAGTTTGGAATTATAAATTTTATCCATATAAAAATGCTTGAATTATGTTTTATTCATATTTTCAAACTATGATTGTTTCAATACTCTTCTATCTATGCCTGAAAATGGCATCAAAAATCAATGTATGAGATTACAAAATGTCAATTAATGCTTTTGATGAAACTTCCAGACTGAAAGGCTGAGATGGAAAGATTATAGGATAATTCAAAGGTTGTTTTATTAAAATCCAGGCAAAATATTCCTTTATTGTTTTGACAATTGGGCGGGTTTAATTAATATTTGGGAAAGTTTGATATGGAGGTAGGATTATGAAGATTCGTATTTTAATTTTTATCCTTTTATTCTGTTTCTGGTGGGTTGGTTGTAAAAAAAATGCCTGTCCAATAGATATGATTGAAATGAAGATTGAAAGCAATACTTTTTGTATTGATAAATATGAGGCTTTTATTGTGGCTTATAAAGATGATGGTACTTATTACAAATATTCACCGAGACCGGAATATGTTATCAGGAGGGATGGGAAATATGTACCGGGAAATTTGTTTAATAAAGACGAATTAAAGGACAGAATATATGCCAGATCTATAAAAGGTATAACACCAGCAGAAAATATAAGCTGGATTGAGGCGGACATTGCCTGCAGAAACTCAGGTAAGAGACTGTGTACGGAAAAGGAGTGGGTATATGCATGCTCAGGAGATAAGGGCTTAAAATACCCTTATGGAGATGAGTATAGAGAGGATTTTTGCAGTAGTTTTGAATACAACAGAAAACTTGGAATAATATCTCCACAGCCAGCAGGTTATATGAAGAGTTGTGATAATGGAAAAGGGGTTATGGACCTTTCTGGTAATATGTGGGAATGGGTTTCTAACTTTGATGAGACAGGCACTTTAAGAATGTTAAAAGGTGGAGGTTTCTCGAATTCTGGTTATGATGAAGAGATTATGACCTGCCAGAAGAAAAGATATCAGCCTCCCGAGATAAGATTATCGGGGGTGGGCTTCAGGTGCTGTAAAGATAGATAATGTCTAAAAAAAGAGAATATTTTATCATTTTATTATCAATTGTTCTGTTGCTGGGTTCGCTTGCTTCAGGTATTCTATTTGGCAGCACAGGTTTTCCAGTAGATTCTGAGGGATTTATAGAAGTTCTAAATTTGAGAATCCCCCGTGTACTTGTCGCATTAATTACAGGAGGTGCCCTTTCAATAGCGGGGGCAGCATTGCAGGCGATTCTTGAGAATCCACTTGCAGAGCCTTATCTGTTGGGGGTCTCTGGCGGAGCGGTTCTGGGAGGGACAGTCGGTATTATTCTTGGTTCTATCTTTCTGAACTCTTTTTTCAGCATAAAATTTTTCTCCTTTGCAGGTGCGTTTGGCTCAATATTCTTTCTGATGTTTATAAATAAAAGACAGGGCGGTTTCAGCCCTATAAATATGCTTCTTACAGGAGTAATTTTTAACGGTTTTGTATCTGCAATAGTTACTCTTTTTAAGTCAATTATTCCTGCGACAGAACTTCAGAGAGTCTCTCTCTGGCTCTCTGGTTATATCTCCTATTTCGAATTTAAGGATATAATATTTGAGATAGTGGTTGTGTTTTTAACCACTGTATTTTTAATGTTTGATGCGGGTAGATTAAATGTACTCTGCCTTGGCGAAGAGATAGCCTTAACATCGGGTATTGATGTAAACAGACTCAGATTTAGAGTCTTTCTTTATACATCTATTTTAACAGGAATAGTTGTTTCAATTACCGGGCTCGTAGGTTTTATAGGGCTGATAATACCTCAGGGGCTGAGAAGTATCGGACTTATAAATAATAGACTGCTTCTGCCGGTTTCATTCCTGACTGGCGGGGCATTTATGATACTTTCTGATCTATTATGTCGTCTTATATCTGGTGGATTTGGCTTTGAACCTCCAATATCTGCAATAACTGCTATTGTAGGTGGGCCAATTCTTGTTGTATTGTTGCGGCGTTATTATAAAGAGAGAGGGCTTGCCTGATGCTGAAGATTCAGAATCTATCAGCTGGATACAGAGAGGATTTTGTTATAAGAGATATATCCGTTGAGATTGAACCCAATATTCTATTGGGAATTATCGGGAGAAATGGCTCAGGTAAAAGCACGCTCATAAAGGCTATTGCGGGAATCCTTGATTTTGTCTCTGGTAAAATCTTTTTCAGAGATAAAGAGGTGTTGAGGTATAACAGGAAGGAGATATTCTCATATATCCCTCAGGAGATATTTCTCTCTTTTGGATTCTCTGTATATGAACTATTGCGTATGTCGCAGAGGTCTTATATAAATTTTTTGGGTAGATTAACAAAGCAGGAGAATGAGAGAATTGAGGAGACAATATCTGAGTTTGAATTAAAGCCACTTCTCAATAGAAGTATTCTCAATCTCTCTGGAGGAGAGAGAAAAAGGGTTATGATTGCAAGAGGGATAGCCCAGATGTCTGAGGTTGTTCTTCTGGATGAACCCCTCTCAGGTCTTGATATTGATCATCAGGTAAGGGTCTTTGAATCTTTGATGAATATTGCGCACCGTGGAAGGATAATTATAGCCTCTGTACATGATTTAAATATCGCAGCCCAGTTCTGTGATAGAATCATCCTGATTGGTGATGGTAAAATAATAAAATATGGAAGAGTTGAAGAGGTCCTTACATATTCAAACATAAAAACATATTTTGGGATTGAAGTCTATGTGGGTGTGAATGAGATCAATCAGAAGAGATTCTTGATTCCGTTTAAGTAAACTACTTTATAGATTTCAATTTGTTCTCAAACACAGACAAAGACCCATTTCCTATAAGTTCCTCAAGTATCTTCCCCTGATAGTAAATTCTGGTAGTTGGATATGCAAGAATTTGAAAATGATCAAAATCGACATTGTCAGGATCTGCCATAATATATTTTGCCAGATTATTATGTGTCTTTGCAAAATCTATAAATCTCGGTGCAAATACTTTACAAACATTGCAGGTCTTACTCTTAAATAGAATCATAATAGGTTTACCTGAATCAGACATAAGAAGTTTGTAATTATTCTCATTCATAATTTCTATACCTGCATTTTTATAATCTTCATCTGATGGACCGATTGCAAATATATTAAATGCCACAAAAGATCCTACTATAATCGAAATTGCGAGATATGATTTCCAGTTATCTTTCATCCAAGCACCT
This sequence comes from Deltaproteobacteria bacterium, assembly GCA_037441045.1. Taxonomy (GTDB): domain Bacteria; phylum Myxococcota; class SpSt-1050; order SpSt-1050; family SpSt-1050; genus SpSt-1050. The sequence continues at coordinate 10,822 of JBBISZ010000051.1, forward strand.
CCTTATTATTATGACGCATATTGTTTATAAAGGATTCAAGCATAATAAATACATAAATAAAGCAAATTCAAAATAATTATATTTTGGCAGAATATATTTTTTTAGGCGATATGCTATTATAGAAGTCTGGATATTTGATTTCCTCCTGATGATAAATAAAAATACTTATCGAAATAAAATACAGTTCAAAAAATTATGGCAATTCTGTAATTGTATATTTTCCAAACTGCCTCTTGATTCTTGCAATATCTTTCTTTTCTCCTTTGGTATTGAGTGTCGTGTTTATAGTTTTTACAATACTGTTATTTATTTGGAATTCAGTAGTTACGTTCAGAGAGGATTTGCTCCCTGTGGATTGATCTGAAATGTCATCCATATATTCCAGTTGAACTATATAATAATTTTCATATTCATCTGTTGGTGCTGTATTGTAAAGTAGATATAACGGATTTGGATATGGCAATGCCTTATAATCACAATCGTCATATCCAAAGAGTATCTCTCCAAGTCTTCCCCAATTGCAGTTGTGTTTGGGGTTGCTATCCTCAAGGGCATCACAATAATACCCGATCAGAGTTGTTTCAGGAGATTGTTCAATAATTATTCTATTTGCCTCCCATCTCAAATCATTTTTATCACTATCACTGCAAAAGAACCCAAATGCATCATTTGAGCAGTGCACACACTGATTATTAAAGACAATACTCTTATAATATTTTAGTCCATCACTTCTTTTTGTTGCGATGAGCAGGCTCTCCTTATTTATACCTATTATCTGAACTACATCCTGTGGACTCCATATATTTTCGTTGTCTCTTACCTCAAGTCCAATTTTGTAAATACCTATTATGTCGGGTTTAATTGTAGTTGTTACCTGATCTGTACTGCTGAGCGAGGCATTTGAATTTGTTGGTTTTTCAAGTAGTGTCCATTTGTATTCTTCTATTTGTCTCATTTGCGGGTTGAGATCGGGATCCTGGCTATCTGATGCATCAATTGTAATAGTTGTATTGGGCTCAAAATATCCTTTCTTGGGATCGGTTGCTCCTATAATTTTAGCCACAGCTATGGGATCTCCATTGTAGTTAACACATACGCCAAGAAGTGAGATCTCTTTTAAGAGCAAATCCTCATCGTTGCTTTTGAGTTTGAGCACATTGGAATTGCTGCCTGTTTTGGTCGGTGAATATTTTACAGTTATTGTAATCTGTTCACCCGGATTTAAAGTTATCTCTCCATTATTGAAAGGTACGCTGGACTCCCATGAGAATGGTGAGTCTTGTGTGGTTGCAAGCTCGGGTTCATATACAGTAAGGACTCCAAGTCCTGGACTTGTAAGGTTACTAATTGTGAGGGTCTTTTCCGCCGTCTTATTTATCTCAACCTCACCAAAGTCAATAATTGAATCAGATGGATTTATTATAAACTGTGGATCCATACCTCTACCTTTGAGCGCAACCTCAAAAGTTTTATATTTTCCCGGATTGTTTGGATCTGGTGCATTGGATGTAATTTTTAGAGTATTAGTCCTTATGTCAAGAGCTGCAGGGGAGAAGGATACCTCAATCTCTCTTCCTTCACCCGGAGGTATATTGTGAGATGTGGGACTAAATGAAAATGATGTCTCG
>JBBISZ010000052.1:0-12373 GCA_037441045.1 Deltaproteobacteria bacterium
TTTTTAGCAAATACACATAATACATTTTGAAAGGGCGGGATTCTGAAACCTGTTTAACCGTCATTATTTCCTTTTCATTCATAAAGGCAATCCTTTTTCAAAAAGTGATATTTCAAAAAATCTGCTATTATGCTATTATGTAATTACTAATAATGTCAATATTTTATTGTAAAAGTAAAATAAATAAACACTTTTATTATCTTATACAATTTGAATTCCTGAATGCTTACTTAATAAAAATGAGTTCAATTATAGACATACTTATCAATTAAGAATTTTCTGCCTATGCCCTGATCATTTAAAATAAGAATAAAATTTTTACAATAATTATCAGAATTTTCTGGCCTGCTTAATAAGTTCCCCTCTATTTCAATAAGAGAATTTTCGCAGGAGTTACCTGAAAAAAGATAACATTCGCTACCTGATAGGCATCTGTATTTTACAGAATAATATTCTTCATCATATTTAATCAAATCTTCTAATACTGGTAAGTCATTCATCCTCGGTTCAATAACTGTATTAAGTCCGTTGATCTTAAAGTCGTATAATATTTGAAAAATACCGCTCGACCACTCAACTTCTATTCTCTCAATATTTGTATTTTTAGGGAACCCAAAATATATAGTGCCTGTATTCTGCTGACCAGCGGTAGAACTGGTACTTTCAACATATCTCGTTAGAATTCTCCTTTCGCCATCTTTTGTTATATAAACTCTTACTCTTGAGCCTGTTGCAAAGCTGTTAGATCTTCTTCCAATTAACTTAAATCCAATAAAGTCACTCTTATAATTACATACATTCTCAAATATAAAAAGTCTTCTATTTTTATCCCCTCTCCTCTTCCCGGCAACTACCAGATCCAGACATCCATCCTTATTCAGGTCAGAATATACAACCCCCATTGAGTCATAAAATAGTAAACCTGATGCAAAAGTTGACTCTGCAAATCTTATATCTACATCATTTACACCTGTAAAAAACCTTGCATAAGAATACTCATTTTCATACACCTGTGAAAACAAAATATCTGGGAGTGAATCATTATTAAAATCTGCTGAAATCACAGCGGAGAAGAGCTCATCCAGATATCTACCATTTATGTTTTTTCCAGTTTCATATCCAACAATACCAGAACTATTTCTGATATCTTTGTAAGATAATCTTCCCTCCTTATTCAATCTCAAAATCTGTGATCTCAAATTATACATTCCTCTCTCATAATCATTATGGGCAAGGTTAGAGATTATTAATTCTAAAATTCCATCATTATTCAAATCCTGAAAGGTCACACCAATTGTCTGAGAGCCCATAGTCATTCTATTGTTTTCAGTTTTAATAGAAGCAGCACCAAGACTGTATGCCTCATTTGTGAATATTCCATCATTATAAACATACATAGTATTTGGAAAGAGTCTGTAATTACAGACATAAATATCGGTGAAACTATCGTTATTAAAATCGGCAGAGACAGCACACCTTGATGGAGTGGCAACCTGAAACATGAGAGAATTTATAAGATATGATGCATCATAAAATGTACCATCTCCATTGCTTGCGTAAAGTGCGTCCTTAAAGTATTCATTCTCATACTCATAATTTGCACAGTAAACAAATGGATATTTAAACTCCGGCAGATAAAAATATGTAATAGCCTCTGTATGAACGCACCCTTTGAGAACTGAGTTATCTGATATATTTGAAAAAGTTCCGTTGCAGTTGTTTTTATAAAGTTGAACTCCTGCTTTCTGGCCATAAAACATCAAATCGTAGCAGCCATTATCATCTATATCCAGAAATGTGCCATGTCCTTTTGCATCCATGAGTCCTGCATATTCAGTAACATCAAAAAAATATGGCTCAATACCTCCTATATTTTTAAGCAGTCTATTATCTATCAAAATGTCTTCATATCCATCATTATCATAATCTCTGATTGATAAAAATGTGCCAGATGGGATATCAGGAAAGACTGAATTTTCTGTAATATCAACAAAAGCAGGTATTTCAAAATCTGCCAAAAAAAGGATATGTAAAAACATCAACAGATGCATAAATCTCCCAATATAGGTCATAATCTACACAATATCTGGCTATTTTGCAATTTGTCATTATTTACAAATTAATATGAAATATCTATCCGATCAGTTTCTGATTTACATAGTCAAAACATTGGTAGAATAACCAACCAATTATATTTGCATACAAAAGGATCAATTGATATATTGCTAAGCCATGAAGAAGGGCGTCATTATCGTTATAATATTCTGTATTTTATCCTGCGAAGTTAGAGATCAGTATATTGACTTTAACTTTCCTGATCTTCAAATAGATGATGCTTTAACTGATGCATCTTTTAATAATCCTGATTTATTCAAACCAGCTTTTCATAATTGCATAAAAATAAATACTCAATTATCCGAAAATAATGACAATACGGATATTTATATTCCGAATGCAGAGGTAATAGATAAAAAATTCTATCTAATTGTTATTCTTCAGGGTTCTGACCTGTCAAAGAAGAATTACTCAATTGTTTCAAACATGATTTGCAGATACGGTTTTATAGTTGCAATTCCAGACCATTTTAAGGAGAGTTTTACTGGAAGACATCTTTATTCAGAGCAGAATGCAACAAATGAGATTGTAAATAAAATCTTTTCCCTTTCTAAACAGAGAGACAGCACGATGTATTCAATGTTAGATGACTCAAAATTTATTCTGCTCGGACATTCCTACGGTGCGGGTTGTGGCTTATTTATGATAAATAATGAATGTCGTTCACCCTTCTGTACGACTGAGTATACAAGACCCGATGATCTCAGCGGCGGTATCTTTTTTGGAGTAAGCCTTAAATATCCTTTTGGAGACTGGTATTTTGACATAGATAATAACAGAATCCCTATAATGCTCATTGCAGGAGATAATGATGGGGCAGTAAAATACGATTATGCGAAAGAGACATTTGTGCATATATTAAGTCCCCCTAAAATCTTCATTACGATAATCGGCGCAAATCATTATGCAATAAATGACTCCAATCCTCCTGCTGGTGCAGATGCAGATAAAAACAAATCAAAAATTGATCAGAATCTATCTCTTGAAATTATCTCCGAGCTCACCGTCTCATTTATCAACGGGTTTATTTTGAGAGACGAAAGATGGAAGGCATATTTATTGGACAATCTAACAAGTAAATACAAAGAATATATAGCAGTTGAAAATACTCTATTGGAGAACTAAATCTGGATATTGATATTTCAAATATTAACTTTTTTCTACTTATGCTCCTCCTATTTTTTGGAGGTTTTGTAGATTCAATTGCAGGAGGAGGAGGCATTATTACCCTGCCTGCCTATTTTGCATCTGGACTTCCACCTCATCTTGCACTTGGGACGAATAAATTCTCAGGTTTTATGGGAACTCTCTTTGCCTCTATAAAGTATATAAGAAGTGGAGCAATAAATTTAAGAGTGGCTATTATTTCAACCCTGTCTTCAATCCTTGGCTCTGCAATTGGTGCAAAGATAGCAACTATTCTCAATGCAAACATTATAAATAAAATTATTCTCTTCTTGACTCCTGCAGTTCTGATTTTCTTTCTTTTTAATGATTTTATCAGATCAGAAAAAGAAAAAATCGCTCTATCCAGAACAAAAGTATTATTTTTTTCTATTCTAATAGGCCTTTTAATCGGAATTTATGATGGACTATTTGGCCCAGGTACAGGAACCTTTATGACTATAGCATTCAATATCCTGCTGGGATTGGACTTATTAACTGCCGCAGGAAATGCAAGATTGTGCAACCTCGGAAGTAATCTCGGCTCTGTCATAGTTTTTCTAATCAATAATAAGGTACTCTTCCCTCTTGCAATCTTCACTGCCCTCTGTGGCATTGCCGGAAATATAATTGGCTCAAATTTTGCCATAAAAAAAGGCGCAATTATAATAAAACCACTAATTTCTCTCGTAATGATTTTACTGCTCATAAAAATTATCACAGATTTATACTGACATTTCTCCTGTTATTGGCATAAAAAAAAATAATTATAATTTTTCTATTCTCAGTGTTCCTGTTATCAATAGACCAATATGAACAAAGTATTATTTTTTGTAATGAACGCATCTTAATATCACTACTGTCCCAGATACTCCGTAATCATGAAATTGATTTTATAAAACAGTTAATATGTAAAGTCTTAAAGGAATACAAATGCCTATTATTCAAGTAGATTATGCTCTAAAAACAAGTATTTATTCTGGACGTATGTGTCTTAATAAGTTTTTATCATAAGTAAAAAATACAAAATCCGACAGGCTCGCTTTTTTACTTGCATATAAATAATGAATGTTATCTAATCTTCCTGTCCTTAGGTCTCAGGTAATAACCTTATATTTTAAGGAGGATATATTATGAACAACCGAGTTGGAATTATAGGTATAGGTTGTACAGGTTTTAAGCCTGTAACACCTGATGTAAGTTACCGAGAACTTATTTTTGAGGCAGCGAAAAAGGCATATGATGAAGCGGGGCTACATCCCAAAGAGATAGACTCATTTATATCCGCAACAGAAGATTTTATGGAGGGCTATTCAATAGCAGATGAATATGTACCCGATCAACTTGGGGCAGTCCTCAAGTCCGTCCATACAGTAGCCGCAGATTTTTTGCAGGCACTCGGTGTAGGATATATGATGATAAAGACGGGACAGTTTAAGACCATAGCCATTGAGGCTCATTCAAAGGCATCTAATATTGAGACTCTTGATGATGTAAAGACATTCGGTCTTGATCCTGTTTATATTCGTCCTCTTAAAGAGAGCGCTGATTTTATTGCAGGTCTTGAGATGAGAAGATTCTTAGAGAGAACAGGCAATACGGAAGAACAGTGTGCTGAGGTTGTGGTAAAGAATAGAAAAAATGCAATGAATAATCCATATGCTGGACATGGTGCAGATCTGACTGTAGATGATGTAATGAATAGCCATCCTATTTCAACACCACTTAAACATCTGGATAAGGCTCAATCGTCAGACGGTGCAGTAGTATGTGTTATTGCAGCAGAGGATGTAGCAAAATCTCTTTCAAAGAACCCAATCTGGATTGACGGCATTATGTGGTATTCAGACAATGCAAATGTATGGTCCAGATGTATGAGTGAGGCTACATATATAAAACTTGCTGCCAAAAAAGCTTATGAGATGGCAAAGATAGCCAATCCATTAAAAGATACACAATTCGCAGAGGTGTGTGATGAATATTCATATAAAGAACTTCAACATCTTGAGGCTCTGGGCATAGCCAGAAGAGGTGAAGCAGGCTATCTCACACAGAACGGCTTTACTGCCCTCAAAGGGGATTATCCAGTCAACCCGTCCGGAGGTTCACTCGGAACAGGGCATTCATTTGAGGCATCTGGAGGTATGAAGGTATTTAATTCCGTTTTGCAACTCAGAGGTCAGGCTGGCAAGATTCAGATAAAAAATGCCAATAGATGTATTGTTCAAATCTACAGAGGAGTACCGACTGCCACCGGCGCAGTAGCCGTACTCTCAAATGAATAAAGGAGGTTATTATGGGTTTAAGAAAAGTTGCAATAGTAGGTGCAGGAATTACAAAGTTTGTAAGAAGGGCTCAGGAGACAGGTCCAGAACTCGCATATCAGGCTGCAAAGATGGCACTCGATTCATGCGAACTAAAGTTAAAAGACATAGATATGGTAACACTGGGAACAGCACCTGACGCATTTGATGGTGTTCATATGAAAGGCGAATACCTATTGGGCGGGGCTGGCGGTAACAAAAAACCATATATTAGAAATTATGTTGGAGGCGGGACAGGAGTATTTGCACCAATACACGGCTGGATGCATGTTGCTTCAGGTTTATGTGATCTGTGTATGGTTGTGTGCGAAGAGAAGATGTCTTCCACGCATCCGCATCCTCAGGGTGCATTCTTAACAATATTTGATCATACAACTGAGCAACCTATAAAGCCAACTCTGATCTGGATATTTGCACTTGAGATGAGAAGATATATGGAGAGATACGGGCTCAAACCGGAGGATGTAGCCAGAGTTGCGGTAAAAAATAAGAAGAATGCACTTGATCATCCATCAGCCCAGATACCGGCAGAACTGACAGTAGAAGATGTAGTCAATTCAGAAGTTCTTGCAGATCCGGTTCACAGACTTGATATCAGCCCGGCATCTGATGGCGCAGCTGCAATAATACTTGCTTCAGAGCATGTTGCGAAGAGAATCACAGATAAGCCCGTCTGGATAGAGGGTGTGGGTTGGAATCTGGATACGGCATATTGGGCGACCAAAGACCTTTATTATCCAAGGTATGTAGAAAAGGCAGCCCGAATGGCTTATGATATGGCAGGAATCAAAGAGCCACATAAGGAGATTCAGGTAGCAGAGCCTTATGACCCATTTGACTATAAAGAACTGCATCATATGGAAGGTCTACTCCTCTGCGAAAGAGGTGAGGCAGCAAGACTGACCGCCGAAGGTTATACAGCGAGAGATGGAAATCTCCCCATCTGTCCATCAGGCGGAGCCCTTGGCGTGGGTAATCCTATAGCCGCGACAGGTCTTATGAAGGTTATAGAGATCTTTCTGCAACTAAGAGGTGAGGCAGGTAAGAGACAGGTTCCTGGCAAACCGAGAGTAGGACTTGCACAGGCCTGGGGAGATCTGATGCAGGTTGGAACAGTTATTGTTTTGAAGAGATAAGGAGGTAACAACAATGGAAATAAAGAATGTTCCGGTAAAAGGACTTTCAAGTAAAGAGATCGAAAAAGTACTAAAAACTTCATGGGATCCAGATCTCAGATATAGATGGGATAATGGAAAGGCAATAGGGAGATATCTTGCAGAATTTAAAAAAGGTAAGATTATAGCAAGAGTATGTGACAAATGTGGCAGAATTATGTTACCTCCTCGAATGTTCTGTGAACTCTGCTTTAGACCAACAGATAGATGGCAGTATGTAAAGGATACAGGTGTTGTAAATACTTTTGCTGTCTCAAGGGTATACTGGAATGCTCAGAGAATACCGCCAGGTGAAAAACCCATCATCCCGGCAGTCATCGAGATTGACGGGGCTGGCAAGGGTATGGGAATTTTGCATCTACTTGGCAATGTAGAACCTGAGGATATAAAAATTGGAATGAAAGTCAGAGCAGTCTGGAAACCGGAAAATGAGCGAGAAGGTTCAATTACTGATATCCTTTACTTTGAACCTATTAAAGATTCAAAAAAGGCAAACCCCAAGAGGAAGAAATAGGAGGTATTAAAAATGGCATATAATGAAAAGATAGAGAAGAATTTTGAATGCACAAACTTCCCTGGTGCTATACCCGTTAATTATGTATACACTTTTGGAATCGCGGGAGAGAAGTTTTTTAGAACAATAAAAGATAAAGGTACTTTTGTAGCCAGCAAGTGTCCCCATTGCAATAAATTATATGTTCCACCTCAAATCTACTGTGATGAATGTTTTGGAACCCTTGATCAATATGTTGATATAGGTATAGAAGGTGAAATCTACTCATTTACTGAGTGTTATTACGATTTCAAAGGAAATAGATACGACGAACCACACATTATGGGATTGATAAAATTTGACGGTGTGGAAGGTGGAATAATTCACAGGCTCAATGTCAAAAAAGAGGATCTCAAAATTGGCACAAAAGTGGTAGCAGTATTCAAACCCGCCAAATCGAGAACTGGCTCGCTTGATGACATACTCTATTTTAAAAAGAAATGATAGATCCCTCTACTGTTGAAAAGATTAGAAAAGGCGACATACGCACTGCCGCAAGGATCATAAGAAGGATTGATGATGGTGACCCCGAGGCTATGGAGATCCTGAAGGAACTCCATAGATATAGCGGAGATTCTCACATAATAGGTGTTACCGGGAATCCTGGTGCAGGCAAGAGTACCTTGATAAACGGTTTGATATACATATATCGTAAAGAAGGGAAAAAGGTTGGAGTGGTTGCTGTTGACCCCTCCAGCCCTTTCTCTGGTGGAGCAATTCTGGGCGATCGTATCAGGATGCAGGAACATTCAAATGACCCTGAAGTATTTGTGCGTTCTGTAGCAACAAGGGGAAATCTCGGTGGAATCTCCGCCTCTACCTCCTCTATCGTAAGAGTTATGGAGGCTATGGGAAAAGATGTCATAATTATTGAGACCGTAGGTGTGGGACAGGATGAGATTGATATTATAAAACTTGCAGAAACTACTGTTGTAGTAACTGTACCGGGACTGGGAGACGATATTCAGGCAATCAAGGCAGGCATTCTTGAAATTGCAGATATCTTTGTAGTGAACAAATCCGATAGAGAGGGTGTGGAAAAGACTATCAGGGATTTAAGAGTTATGCTTGAACTAAAAGGTATTTCAGAGGATAAATGGGTCCCTCCAATCTTGAAAACGAAGGGCATAAGTAATGATGGAATTTCAGAATTGAAAGATGAGCTTCAACGACATAAAGAATACAATCGCACATCCGGGAAATTTTCTTACTTAAAAGCAAGAAGAGATTTGATAGAATTAAAAGATCTATTAAAACTGTACATTAATAGAAATATCGAAAACATTATTGAAAAAGAGATAGGTGGCAGTGGCGAGCTTACAAAAAAATTTGTAACAAAATCAATAGATCCATATACTACCGCCGAAGAAATCATAAAGAAACTTTTTAGTTGATTGATTTAATTTTTCATATTACACCTAATTTCATGATTAATAAATTTTTATCAATCCTGTTTTTTATCTTATGTCTTTTTTCACTAATCTCCTGTGGAATATTCGATAGAGTAACTGCAGAGGTGCCAATAGAATTTGATATCCCTATAGTCTTCGATATCAATGCTGCTCTCAAAATTGCCAAACTCGATAATCTGCCGGACAAATTGCCACCAGGATGGAAAAGAGATGACATAGTTGTTCCACTCCCTGACAATCTATCCTCCTCTATTGCAGATAGGGAAGAAATTAAGCAATATGCCAATAAAATTTACAATGTTCGAATAGAGTCTATGTCTTTTATAATAGAAGATAACGGTTTTACTCAAGAAATCAGAAACTCCATCCTCGGGATAGCAAAGAAACTTGACACCCAGACATCCAATAGTCGGGCGGAGGAGCTGGTACTGATCTCTACCCTTCCAAAAATAACTCCGGACATAGAAAATTCAACAGAATTGAGTTGTAATGCTGAAGAGGTAACTCCTGATACACAATCTTCATACAAGTTTGATGACAGTGGTAATTATAATTGTGAGCCTCAGTTTGATTCAGAGGCGGCATCACAATGCAACATGATTGCTGGAGGAAAGGACGGGGCTTCCGATCACTTAAAAAAATTAGAATTCAGTCCGAGGATTTTATATTGCGACCCAAAGACAAAAACATTACAAAATGGAATTCTTTTATATATAGATTCTGATAAGTATCCAGACAAGCCATCTGGAAATATTAAAATGAAGATTCATCTTAAAATAGTTTTAAGGGTCGCCCCATTAGGATAAGAATTCCATTTATTATTTATAGGAGGATGAGGGACAATGGCAGAAAACATTAAACATCTTAGTGATTCAGATTTTAATTCAGAAATTCAACACGGAATCGTACTGGTAGATTTCTGGGCAGAATGGTGTATGCCCTGTAAGGCACTTGCACCTACATTTGAGCAGGTATCTCAAAAGTATGTAAATAAGGTCACTTTTGCCAAACTAAATGTAGATCAGAATCCGAATACAGCATCCAAATATAGAATAATGTCTATCCCTACCCTGCTCCTTTTTAAGGATGGTAAAGTGGTTGATCAAATTACTGGACTTGTTCCGGCAAAAAAAATTGAGAGCGCCATAGAAAAAGTCTTTAAATAATATACTTCTGACATTAAATTTACGGATTTATTCTATTTATACAGAAATGCTATTGTTCGTTAGTAAACTTTCATAAATATTCTGTAAGAATTAATAAAATTTTACAACAAAAATATCAATAGTTTTAACCCCTTTAGAAAAGAAAAAGAATTATTACTCTGCTTCTTTATATAAATCTTTATTTACAATCTGCTATATTTTCAGGTTTTGGACAGTCGTTCTTGTCTGCTGGACACTTCACAAAGAATGGCATGGGTTCATCTGTCCAGTAGGATATCTCTCTATCCTCATTATATCCCCATATAGCAATCCAGTACAATTGCTTATAACCACCATTTTCATCCAGTCTGGTGCAGTAATTTTCAGCGTCCTTATCCCCTCTATCTCTATGTACCTTACAGGATACCAGATCCAGAGGTTCACCATTTTCATTTGTCTTTACCCCATCCACAATACTCAATTTCCCTTCCATAGCTCTACCATCGGACCTCATCCCCGATGTCCACATCCAGACAATATCCTCTTTATTAATAAGACTCCCAGCCTGTTCCTGTGGCTTGGTCTTAAATATAGCCGCTACTACCCTCTTTGAGCCTGAAATTCCAACCTCAATCTTACTATCAACTTTGACTCCAAAATTAAATCTATCTTTCTCCACATCAAAAAAAGAACATTTTGTATCAGGAAGGGTAATTACTACTTTTGTTGCATTGCCAAATGTCTTGCTTGTTTCAGGTTCACTCCCAAATATGCCACAGGAATAGATAGCTACCAACAAAAGGAAGAAAAAACATTTCTTAAACATAATCATATCTCCTAAAAATTCACAAATACGCCAAGTTCAAAAATAAAACCATCTGTATTAAAATCAACTGGCTTATTTATTGGTTGGCCATAAAGATTGAACTCTTTATACATAAATTTGTAAGTTGGAATAAAAAGATACGCGAACTCGCCGTATACAGTCACTCTGGATCTCGGATACAAGAGTATCCCAACACCAGGCTTAATATAGAGATCTCCTGACCAATCAGAAACAGTTGTAATATGTGTCGCATCAGTTTTGACATCTGATACATTCTGAATTGCAAGTCCAATATCACCCGAGAAATATGGCCACATATATTTCATCTTTGACATTCGAGATGCCGGATTTATAAGAAATTGCATACCTATTCTCACAGCATTAAGTGCAAGTTCTGTCTTGTAATCAGATGGTAGTGCAGCCATTGGCATATCTTTAAGATTTACAGCACCATTGTGATGATTGTAATAAATAGAGGGCCCTATAAGGGCAAAATCTGATGCCTGATAATGATACGCCAGCCCAAACTGGTAGCCAACAAAATCCAGATTTGCCCAAGGATTTAAGAGCATTCCTGCCGAGAGATTGGCCGTGTGTCCCTCCTGTGGAAGTTTTATCGAGGCTGAATGGAGCAGCGGCATATAGAGTCCAGCAATAACAATAAAAATTATGATCTTCCTCATTTCTTTTTCTCCTTAATCCCTTTTTGGAAATGTGGGTGTATTTACTCTCAGTGATTTATTAAATACATTTTCAGTTTTATCCTTATCCTTTATATACACACCTAGATCTCCCAGAGCTACTACACTATATACATTTAAATCGTCCTGATTTTTCAGACTAAGATAGATAGTAAACATCATATCCGCCTTTATAAATTTATCTTTTTCTCTCAATTTTTTAGCCTCTTCTGGCTTGATCTTAAGCTTTAAGAACAGGTCAATTCCATTCTCTGATGGAACATATTTCAGATTGGTATCCTCCTCGGGTGGCTGATAAATTACATTTTCAATTAGAGGAAGTGTAACAATCTTTATATCAAAAACTTGCTCCTCCGCGTTATACTTTGGCAATTCAATGCTGACTTCTTTTACTTTATAATATTTTCTTTTCTTATAATAATCCTCAATAATCTGAATTTTCTTTTTTACCAGCTCTCTGGATGAACCCTCCAGTCTCTTTTTGTATTCCTCCTCTGTTTCAAACTCTGATTTTGGCTTAATCTCCTCCTTTAGTACCTCTTTATAACCCTTTAGCGACTTTTCGGCTTCATCCTTGATTAATTTTACAAATTCATCAAAAGTCATTTCAACGGTATCCTGACCAGCAGGCTTTATACTTTTTCTCTCCTTACCTGTTTCTTTTACATCTGTCTTGCCTGGTACCGGCTTTATCTTTTTTGGCTTATCTTTTGCAAATACTACCAATGAAATAACCATCAAAAACGATAGAAAAAATAAGAAAATACCTTTTATATTCATATATTCCTCCTTAAAATTTTAAATTAACTGATAATAAAAAAAATATCAATCAAAATCTTAAGATGTGGTTTCAATTTTAAAATGTCACACTTAATTCCAAATTTAAAATGTCACATTTATAATGTATTCCTTGAAGGATTACATAATCCTTCAAGGAGGCAAAAAAATTATGAGTATC
>JBBISZ010000053.1:0-12356 GCA_037441045.1 Deltaproteobacteria bacterium
TTCTCAATACGGAACTTAAATTTTCTAAATTTCTCTCTTTAATTCTCAATTGCCGCCTGACGTTTAGAGTCCATATCTGGCTCGCCGCCACCATTATAAATAATCGGTATAGACCTCCACTCTTTCTCCTCCTTTGAATTATAACTTTCAAGCCAGCGACCATACAGACGAGGGGTGGTGCTCAACTTGTCCTCTCCGCTCCAGACATATACAAAATTTGCGCCACTCTCTGCTGCCTTTAAATTTAGTTCCTCTGCATTGTCATAAAATCCGTATGCCTTACCAGTAGAGTCCCTATAACACTGGTCTGCCCCGGAGATTCCATCCCACGGTCCATCTGAATGAGAGTCATAACCGATTGCAAAGAAATTCTTGATCTCCCCTGTCGTCCTGTCCTTCACTTTAACAAAAACCAGATCGTCTTTTGTCTTTACAAGATTCTCGGAGAAATATACAGGATTATAAATATCGAATGTCTGTATATCCGAATAACCAATATCACTTACCGATAAAAAATCTTCTTCAAGACCCCTATCGCTGCAGGAAAACACCAGAAATAAAACAAACAATAGAGCCTTTCTTTTCATAGATTTCTCCTTAAAAAGTACCAAATATTATAATTGGAAAAATAAGATCCGTCAAAGAAAATGATACTGAGTATCATCAGGATATAAAATGATATTTTTTACAATTGTATTCAATAAAACAAAAGATTGGTAAAATAACATTTAATGTTAATGAAAAATTAATTGTTCTGGCAATAATATACTTTTTTCTGTTTATAATTACCCCTCAATCTAAAATATGATAAATGTGTAGCGGCAAAAAAGTATTGTAATTAATCACTGCCTTATATGTCGTATATCATAGTTATAAAAAATACTTAAAAAATACTCCTCCTCAAATTTTGCAAGATTGCCCATGCTTTATCACTTCAATAAACTAAAGAAAGAATCATTAAGAAAACAGTCTAAAACCAAAGATAACCCTGCATTTATTATATAATCGATAATGACAGTTAAGTATTTCACCCTATTGAAAATATTGCTGACTTATTATATGTTTTATCTCCCTTTTAAGGAGATATTCGCCTTGGCAAAAATTGACATGTTTTTGAAAAAAGCTGTTGAGATGGGGGCTTCATATATCTACCAATTCCCCTCCTATCTACAGAGTTATGGGAGATGTAAAGCGTCTTCCCTATCAGAATCTCACTCTGGATATAACAAAGTTATTGATTGCAGAGATAATTCCAGAACAGATAAAAGATGGTTTTATGCGGAATGGTCATATAGATTTTGCCTATGAGATAGCAGGGCTTGGTAGGTTCAGGGCAAATATCTTTCGTTCACACAATGGAATTGATGCGTCTTTCAGGGTCATTCCATACAAAATTCCGACTCTTGAAGAGCTCAACCTACCATCCACACTAAATCGCATTACTCATTATCATCAGGGAATAGTCCTTATTACCGGACCCACCGGACACGGTAAGACTACAACAATGGCATCGCTAATAAATATGATAAATGCCTCAAGACCCCATCACATAATAACCATCGAACAGCCTGTTGAATATGTCTTCCAGTCGGCAAAGGCCGTTGTAAATCAGAGAGAGGTAGGAATTCATACCCGCTCATTCAGTAATGCGTTACGAGCTGCTCTGAGAGAGGATCCTGATATTATCGTTGTAAGTGAGATGAGAGATCTTGAGACAATATCTCTTGCACTAACAGCTGCGGAGACCGGTCACCTTGTGTTCGGCACAATGATGACTTCAAATGCAATAAAAACCGTTGATAGAATAATAGACGCCTTCCCGGCAGACCAACAACCCCAGATTCGTACATCTTTTTCTGATGCATTGAAATGTATTATATCTCAACGACTCATTCCAAGAATAGACGCAAAGGGTAGAATTCCGGCAATTGAGCTCCTCATAAACACACTGCCTGTTGCGAATCTTATAAGAGAAGGCAAAACATTCCAGATTGCATCTATTATGATAACAGGTAAATCCGCAGGGATAATAAGACTCGATGATTCACTTGCACAACTTGTAAAAAACAAAATCATTTCCAGCGAATCGGCATTCCAATATACTCAGGATGCAAATGTATTAAAACAATTACTTGGACAATAAAGGAGAACTTCTTTGAGAGAACTCGATAGATTACTTAAAAAGATGGTAGATCTGAAAGGCTCAGATCTTCATATAGTGGTGGGCTTAAAGCCCGTTATAAGACTGCATGGAGACCTTGTTCAGATGGAAGATGAACAGGTAATTACAGCAGATATTTCAAAATCAATCATATATGAAATAATGAATGAAAATCAGAGAAAAATATTTGAATCAAACCTTGACTTTGACTTTGCTCACGAGATCCCTCAGGTCTCAAGATTTAGATGCAATGTCCTGAATACCACAAAAGGTGTTCAGGGGGTTTTTAGAATCATTCCAACAAGGATAAAGAGTGTAACAGAATTGGGTCTTCCAGAGACTATTTTGAAATTTGCAGAACTCAGACAGGGTCTTGTTCTGGTGACAGGACCTACTGGCTCTGGAAAATCTACAACACTTGCCGCAATCATAGACTACATCAACCAGAACAGAGAGGCTCATATAATAACGGTAGAAGATCCCGTTGAATTTGTCCATCAGAATAAAAAATCTGTTATCACACATAGAGAGGTTGGCACCCATGTGTCAAATTTCGTAGAGGCAATCAAGGCAGCAGGGAGAGAGGATCCCGATATAATTCTTGTGGGAGAGATGAGAGATACAGAGACAATCTCCATAGCCATTTCTACGGCATCGTTTGGAATTCTTGTCTTTGGAACATTACATACAAATTCAGCCGCCGCTACAATTGATAGAATAATAGACAGCTATGCTCCTGAAGAGCAGCCTCAGGTCAGGAATATGCTTTCGGATTCATTAAAAGGTGTTATTTCTCAACAGCTTCTAAAGACAGCAGACGGAAACAGTAGAATAGCGGCAGTTGAAATACTCTTTTCTACTCCCGCTCTTTCCAATCTTATAAGAGAAGGGAAGACATTTCAGGTTCCGTCCCTCATTCAGACAGGGCAACAACTCGGAATGCAGAGCATGGACCAGTGTCTACTCAGTTATATAAAGAAGGGTCTCGTAACGCCTGAGGCAGCCTTTGAAAAGGCACTTGATAAACCATTGTTTATTAAGACTCTGGAAAAGGAAGGAATAAAACTCGACATTCAATAAGGGGAAAGCATGACTCATACAGGTTACACAATTCAGATGATTATAAAAAACATAACAGTCCATTTTAAAGATGGCTCCTCTTTTGCCGGTCAGATCTTTGTATCGGAATATTCCAGATTACATGCTGGTGAAGAAAAAATATCAGAATTCTTCGAAAACGAAAATCGGTTTTTCCCCTTTAAGATTGGTGCAAATATATTGCTTTTTTCAAAAGATGCCATACTTTTTGTTGAATATGAATCTGATGAGGATCTCTCTGTGTATAAAAGTATACCGGCGCAGATTATTCTAATAAATGGATCTATTATGTCAGTCTCAGTACCAATTATGGTCGCCAATCCAGCCGCCCGTCTATCAGATCAGATAAATGTGCAGGAAAAATTTTTACAGTGCATTATCCCGGGCAATCCCAACAATTTTATCATCAATAAATCTAATATAATTTCAATAAAAGAACTTTCTTAATACAGCCTTTTTGCTTACTTTAATACATAATAATATAAGATAGCTCTCTTTGTCTCATCTTATTTCCTGCGATTTTCCCTTTTCATTTATTTTAAAATATTAGTGCGGTTCTTTTGTTTGTTTTATAATTAAACCCTGAATAAAAAATGTCTTTTATGCTATAATATTAAAGGTTTATTTTATTTGAACCTCTGGTGATGTTGATTTTCTCTTTAAATAAGTTTTTATTGCAGGATTCGTCAATACTGTATAAATCATAAACCCCGACTGGTAGCTTTAGATAAAAGATATTCTCCGTTTCGTTTTTATTTAATGTGTGAAGAAATATGCCATTTGATCTATCCCTGAGTATCAATCTCCCAATACTGTTATTATTACTAACTATCGTAAGTTCTGCCTGTTCAATATCTATAGACTCAAAGACAAACTCCTCTTTTACTCCCTCTCTGACATCAATATTGTAAGGTGTTTCAGACATAAAACCACCTATGGAACTGTCATCAATATAATAATAACCTATAAAAGAGAGAAAGAGTCGCTCACCTATATTTGCAACAACCGTACAATCAAAGTAAAAGTTTCCCTGTTTTGCCTGAGAATAATCGATACTAATGTACTGAGTTTGTGTTCCGCTCACCGTACCACTTACATTCAATATGCCTGCAGAAAAAAACGAATCAAGAGAGTTTTCTATCTCACTATCTATAGAACCAGTTCCTCCAACTTCGTCCTGCAATCTGATTGATGGCATAAGTCTCAATCTTAATTCGTAGCTATCATCTCCAAAGCAGGAAATTAATAGAATCAACACAAAAAAAGTAAGAAGCCTTTTCATTTTTTACCTCTTTACAACGACAAACGGTAGAACAATTTTAATATTTAAGACAGTCCTGCCCCCAACCCGTACATCCGGACCTTTGTTATCCTCTATATCCTGAAAATCTCCAGCCTCTTGAGTACTATCAATTTTGTCAGAAGGAACATCAACAGAAGACTGTGAATAATAACCAGACTGAGACTCTGCTTCAACGATTTTCTCTTTTAAAACACCCATTCCGGATGATAGAGAGCCATGATACAGAATAGACTCTCCGCTCATTCTGGTTCCAGTGTTAATCATTGCTACTTTTGTCTTGCTGTTTCTTATCTTAAACTCACTCTGATATTCACCAATAAGATTTTTATCAAACTCTACCACTGCAAAACCGTTCTTAGAATCAGCACATTTTCCGGCTCCAACCAGATTGTTTATCTTACCATCTGTCACCTCCAGCTCTCCATCAAAAACCCCAATAAAGTCCTTTTCTGCCGATTCAATTACAAATCTTGTACCTCTTACTCCGGCAATAGATGTCTTTGTCTTTACCTCAAATTTGCTCTGTTGCCCCGAAAATAACTTATTAACAAAAATCAGGACTTTTCCCCTTATAAGACCTATAAGTGATTTTCTACTCTTTTTATCTACATCCACAATATACTCATCTATTACAATCTCTGTCTTTGGTGCAATTACAAGTAAAGAATCATCCATCATCATTATCTTCAAACGTGAATTATCTTTTGTTACCACTCTTGTTCCACTCTGAACAAACATCCCTGGCGAAACTTTCTTCTCCTCTTTCTGTATATAAAAAAATACATCGCCTTCCATATCTGAAACTACACCAATATGTTTACTCTCAGCAAAGGTAATAACGGGAGTTATTATAAAAATGAAAAGAATAATAATTTTACCAATCTTCACAGCCGCCCTCCTCCGTAAATAAAAACAAGAAATCAATTTCAACTTTCATTCCCGATATTCCATAAAAAAATACTTAAAAATCAACATATTACCTTTTCTCTGCCGTATTTATCAATAATAAAAACCGACATTCAGTGAGAATAAAGCCTTTTCAATAGAATATCTGCTCAGTGAAGAATTCTGATTTATATACTGTGCAATAATATTAACAAAATACCTCTTTTTAAACAAAATCTCCGGCCTCAACATAAATGAAAAAACGCCGTCTTTTCTGTCTTCTGTATTATCAAAGTACATTCTGTATTCATAAGAGAGAGAGCACAATATAGAGGTTGTTAAGCAGATAAAACTGTAAACCCGAAATTCCTCCGCTCGAAAAATAATCCAATGCATTCAACCTCGCATCTTCAAGACTTCCAAGCGCACCTAAATATGCATTGCCCTTTCTTTTCAATGGAGTAGAAAAGACAAGCATTAGATTGTGATCAAAATCGCTCCTGTTATGATCCTCGTATTCAATAAATGAAAATGCATATCTCAATATTGTGTTTGATTTTCCAAATCTTCTGCCGGACTCAAGGTAGACAGAGTTTAACTGATAGTACCAATCAAAATTCTTAAAACCGACCCTGTCTCCTCCGGCAAAGAAGTTGTTGTAGTATTCATATCCACCATCAAGATATGTCTTAGCCTCTTCGCCAAGATAAAATCTATATCCGAGTCTTGGATTCAGGACAAATCTGTCAAACTGCTTTGCCTCATCTTCATAATTAAAACTCTTGATAAGGTTCAACTCTGCATACAATCTCTTCTTGGCTGTTATTATTGGGTTGTAAACCACATCTAAGGAGAGCTGGGAAAAGACAGACTCCCTATTCTTTACAGCGTCTCTTTCATAATCGGTAAGATATATACTATTTGTATCATACCCGATGCCCATTAAAAACTCCAAAAACAGCTTCTTATATTGCTCCTTCTGCGCAGAAATTCTTCCCGACAGATTAGAGACAATCTGAGAAGAGATATCGCCCATCCTTTCTGATTCAAGAAGTCTTATTGTGTTCTCCGCCTCTTTATCTTTTCCGTTAATAAAATATACCTCCGAAAGCAGTATTCCTGATGGAATATAGTATTCATCCTTCTTTGCAAAAACTTTCTCAAGAAGCCTCTCTGCCTCTATTGTTTCACCTTTTTTATACAACAGCTCTCCAAGTCTATACATAACCAGAGAGTCTTCCTTTTCTTTCTTGAGCGATTCTCTCAGGATGCCCTCTGCCTTATTATATTCCCCCAGATTAAATGAGATAATTCCGTAATCCTTTGAAAATTCTGATTTTCGCTCAGGATCTCTAAAAAACATTGCATCAAACAGATCTTTTGCCTGAGCAAACCTTCCGAGCAAAAAACAGGATTGTGCCGCAACAAGATACGCATCAATATTCTGAGGATCACCTTTTATTACTTCTAATGCCTGATTTAATGATAATTCATAATTTCTGTATAAAAAATTCAGTTTGGCTTTTTCCAGTAAAACATCACTATCTATATTCTCCCCTTCTGCACTTCCTGTGTAAAAAAAGTATATAAAACAAATTGAAAGAAGGAAAAAAAATCTTTTATATATCAAGATTTGTTGCTTCCAGAGCATACTTTTCAATAAACTCTCTCCTCTGCTCCACTTCCTCACCCATAAGAACAGTAAATAGCCAGTCTGCCTCAACTGCATCTGAGATAGAGACCTTCAGGATCGTCCTGTTTTCGGGATTCATTGTCGTCTCCCAGAGTTGCTCAGGGTTCATCTCTCCAAGTCCTTTATATCTTGTTATCTGCTGGCCCTTCTTTGCCTCAGCAATCACTGATTCATAAACATCTTCAAAACTGAATAACTCAAAACTGCGTTGTTTATAATAAATTGTATATGGCGGCTTTCCAAGCATAAAGACCTGTCTGTACATATTCTTCAGGTGCTCAAACTCAGGCTGAGATACATAATCTATATTAAGTGTGGTCTCTCTATTTGCCCCAAAAAACCTCGTTGTAAATATCACCTTTTTACTCGAATGTTCAAAGTCATCCTCTATCCTGTATGTAACCGGTCCTCTATCTCTTGCTTTTTTAACTACATATTCTGATACATCCTTTGAAATACTCTCAAGCAGGACCTGGTCATGAAAGACATCCATATTATCTTCCAGTCTTGAAATAAATCCTTCTATCACATATCTATCCCTTCTTCTATCTATCTTTTTGAGCGACTTTGATAATTTGGATGTCTCCTGTAACCACAACTTCATCTCATCGCCTGTAATCAACCTGTCCGAATTTGATGCCTTAATGCCTGCATCGGAACGAGCGATATTCAATAGATACTCCTCCAGATCCGAATCATATCTCAGATATATACTCTGTTTTCCCTTCTGAACCCTGTAAAGCGGAGGTTGAGCGACATAAAGATACCCCTTTTCAATAATATCTTTGAAGTGTCTGAAAAAGAGAGTCAGTAAAAGTGTTTTAATATGAGAACCGTCCACATCAGCATCCGTCATAATTATTATCTTGTGGTATCTCAACTTTTCAATATTATATTCATCCTGACCTATCCCTGTCCCGATTGTCGCTATCAGAGTTGCTATCTCCTGTGAATCAAGAAGTTTATCGAATCTCGCCTTCTCTACATTCAGGATCTTACCTCTCAATGGCAATATCGCCTGATTTCTCCTGTCCCTCCCCTGTTTTGCCGATCCACCTGCTGAATCTCCCTCTACGATAAATAATTCAGAAAACTCAGGTTTCTTCTCCTGACAGTCCGAAAGCTTACCAGGGAGAGATAGCTTATTTAATGCCTTTTTTCTCTCTATCTCCTTTGCACGACTTGCGGCATATCTTGCTCTGGCTGTGTTTATTGCCTTTTGAACAATTATCCTTGCCGTTTGAGGATTCTCCATAAGATATGTCAGTAGCTTTTCATTTACAAATGATTCTACTATCCCCTTTACCTCAGAATTTCCGAGTTTTGCCTTGGTCTGTCCTTCAAATTGCGGTTCCTTTATCCTGATAGAAATAACAGCGGTCAATCCCTCACGCACATCCTCCCCTGTTAGAGATATATCCTTGCTATCTTTCAGTAGATTATTGGCACTCGCATAGGAGTTTATAGTTCTTGTAAGTGCTGATTTAAACCCTACAAGATGGGTACCACCTTCAACAGTGTTGATATTATTTACAAAAGAAAAGAGGTTTTCATTGTAACTGTTGTTATACTGCATTGCAATATCTACATAAATATCCTCTACCTGCCCGCTAATAGAGATTACATCACTGTGCAGAGGTGTCTTATTCTTGTTAAGATATTCTACAAATGAACTTATACCTCCATCATACTTGAATTCTACTCTTTTATCTTCCCTCTCATCATTCAAAATTATCCTGATGCCACTATTTAAAAAGGCGAGCTCCCTCATCCTTTGAGTAAGTACATCAAAAGAGTACTCCGTCTCCGAAAAAATCTCCTTATCAGGCTTAAAAGTTATCTTTGTTCCTCTCTTCTCCGTTACACCAACCACTTTGAGATCAGTCGTTGGAGATCCTCTCATATATGATTGTTGATAAACCTTACCATCCCTATAAATCTCCAGATCTAACCTCTCGGACAGGGCATTTACAACGCTCACGCCAACTCCGTGTAGACCTCCTGACACCTTGTAGGTTTTATCATCAAATTTTCCACCGGCATGCAACACCGTAAGCACTATCTCCGCTGCGGGCCTATTTCTCTCTTTATGAATATCAACAGGAATGCCCCTACCGTTATCAATAACAGTTACAGAATTGTCTATGTGAATAATAACCTCAATCTCGGTACAAAAGCCTGCCATCGCCTCATCTATAGAATTGTCCACAACCTCATAGACCAGATGATGCAGACCCATTGAACTCGTTGAACCAATATACATTGCAGGTCTTTTTCTTACAGCCTCAAGACCTTCAAGAATCTTTATTTTATCTGCATTATAATCGTTTCCAATATTACTACTCATAATATCTTTTCTCCCGGGAAGAACTATATCAGGGCATTCTTACTGGCATTACAACATTGAGATAATTCTCATCCTGCACAGGTTTTACAAGTACAGCAGACAGTTCATCCAGAATCCTCATCTCCACAACTTCTTCATCACAAACCGCAAGTATATCCATTATATACCTTGCGTTGAATCCCATATCCAGTTTTTCTCCTTTGTATTCTGCCTCCACAAACTCCTTACCCTCACCTTCATTTGGAGATTCAGAAGAAACAACAACCCCATCCTGAGAGAAAGAAATCCTGACAATATTGGATCTCTCAGCAGAAACTATGACCATTCTCGAGAGGGCATCATTAAAGCGCAGTCTGTTTATCCTCAAAATCTTATCATTATCCTTTGGCATAACCTGATTATAATCGGGGAAGTTTCCCTCCAGAACCTTCATCATAAGTGTCTTTGTCTCTGTCTTAAAAATAGCCATTTTATCATCAAAACTTACCTTTATGTCCTCCTCTGCACCTTCAAGAATCCTCATCAGTTCTACCATGCCTTTTCTTGGAAGAACCACACCGTTTTCCGATTTCTTTCTTATTTTAAGACTGATTGGCTCTTTAACAAGAGCAAGCCTGTGTCCATCTGTCGCTACCAGTTTTAGATAATTCTCCTCTGAATAATCAAAAAATATTCCGCCAAGTATCTTTTTTACATCCTCTTCAGATACTGCAAAGATTGTCTTCTTAAGTAGTTTCAGTAAGGTCTTTGAACTGATAGTTGCAAAATCTATCTTTTTCGGTTTTTCAATTGTAGGATACTCTTCGGGGTGGAGCCCTGCTATTTTATATTGTACTGAACTTGATTTTAGCTCAAGCCAGTTGTTATCCATTCTCCTCATCTGCAGCTCGCCAGGAGGAAATTTCCTGATTATATCAAAGAGCATCTTTGCACTCACAACAGCCCTTCCAGGTACTTCAATATTTACATCAATCTGATCAATAGAACTTATGTCCAGATTCGTACTATAAATCTCCAATTTATTATCTGTGGTGGAAAATAATATATTGCTTAGTATAGGATTTGTTGTCCTCTTTTCAATAATACCCTGTACAAAATTTATAGCTCTTTCAATCTCAGACTTCTGTAAAGTAATTTTCATCGTCCTTCCTCCTTATTAGAGTAAAAAAGTATATAATAATAATTAGTATAAGTAAAGCCTGTTTAATTGTTTAAAATTTTTCATATTTGTTTGAAATAACGAATAAAATTTTAAATATTGGCAATTTTTATAAATGTCTAAAAGATTAGATACTTTGTTGATGAAATAACTCCTATAAAAATTTGTCGGGATCTTATACATATATTTACATAATAGACACAAAAAACAAACAACAAAATAAAATACTTTTAAACATCTTTTAATATGAAGACAAAATATTCTCTATGGATATTATATCGTTTTTTATTATTTCATTTTCTTTTGCCGATTTTTCAACTTTATTTATAGAGAAAAGAATTACACTGTGATTTTTTCCTCCAAATATCTGGCCGATTTCATTGAGTGACATATTAAGGTGTTTTCTAATGAGGTAAATGGCTACCTGTCTTGCATTTGCAATATTTTTTATTTTTCTGTTTGAGAGTATTTCTCTTTTGTCTATGTTGTAGTAATTTGATACTGCTTCAATTATTTTATCCTTGTTTATCCTATTTTTTTCGACTCTGATGAAATCCTTGAGTGACTCTTTTACAAGCTCCATATCAATCTTGTGTTTTGTAAGGTTTGAAAATGCCTCAATATGATTTAAAGAGCTCTCAAGTTCTCTTACATTGGATCTGATATTGTTTGCAACGAATTCGATAATCTCATCGCTCAGTTTGAGACCCATAAATTTTGCCTTTTCTCTTAAAATCTCAGATCTTACAGAGAGCTCAGGCGGTTTTATTTCACAGGTAAGTCCCCATGTTATTCTTGAGATCAACTTCTCATCCAGTTTTTCAATTTTTGTTGGGTGCACATTTGATACTATTACTATCTGCTTCTTTTTCTCAAGGAGTGTGTTTATTATATTGAAGATCTCCTCCTGCGTAGCCTCCTTATTTCCACCGATAAACTGAATGTCGTCCAGTAGTAGAAGATCGCAATTTTTTCTATATTTTTCTCTAAAATGAATCATATCATCATTTTTGGTACAGTATACAAATTCATTCATCAGCTGCTCGGAAGAAACATAGATCAGGTTTTTATCTTTGAATTTTTGAAAAAATAAATGACCTACAGCATTTAATAGATGAGTCTTTCCAAGGCCACTCTTACCAAAGATCACGAGCGGATTATATTTTATAGCTGGATTTTCTGCAACACCCCTGGCTGAGTAGTAGGCGAGTTCGTTGGATTTACCAACGACAAAGCGTTCAAAGGTGTACCTATAGTTGAGTGAAGGGTGAGTGTTTTGAACAGGTTCATGTTCATATACCTGACGGGCAGGCTTTTTTGTGCAAGATTCCTCGTCTTCGATTATCTTCAAGGAAGGAGTTGTTGGACTTCCAGATACCCTTGCAAATTCCTGCAGGAGTAGTTGCTGGTAGTTGTTAATAAAAAATTCCTTAAAAAATCTGCTGGGGACTATTATTTCAAGAGTATTGTTGTCAAATGATTTAAATTTTAGACCCTTAAACCATACATTAAAGGTTGTAGGGTTCATCCTGTCTTTGATATTTCTTATGCATTTTTCGAAGATATGTATTCCTGTATTCATAATATTTTCCGCAATTTACTTTTTTGCTGCGGGTGTAATTGTATATGTATCATCGCACAAGATGTCAAACAAAAACTTACATTTTTCTAAACAAGGATTACATAATCCTTCAAGGAGGCAAAAAAATT
>JBBISZ010000054.1:0-12222 GCA_037441045.1 Deltaproteobacteria bacterium
AGCTCAAGGCACAGGGGTATCAGGCAATTTTTATCGCAATCGGCACGCACAAAGGACTTAAACTGCGAATTCCCGGTGAGGACGAATTTGAAGGTGTCTGGGATTGTATAGAGTTTTTAAGGAAAGTAAATCTGGCTGAAAAGATACAGCTTGGGAAAAAAGTTGTGGTCATTGGCGGAGGAAACGCAGCTGTTGATTGAGCTAGATCTGCATTGCGCTTAGGAGCTCAGGAAGTAACAATTGTTTATCGGCGTTCCCGAAAAGAAATGCCTGCAAATCCCTGGGAGATTGAGGAAGCAGAGCTTGAGGGAGTGAAGATTCTGTTTTTATCCGCACCGGTAAGAGTG
Organism: Deltaproteobacteria bacterium; assembly: GCA_037441045.1. Lineage (GTDB taxonomy): Bacteria > Myxococcota > SpSt-1050 > SpSt-1050 > SpSt-1050 > SpSt-1050. The sequence goes on from JBBISZ010000054.1 coordinate 348, forward strand.
CTTGGAAGGGACGGAAAGGTAGCTGGTATTGAGTGCCTTAAAATGAAGCTGGGAGAGCCTGATGCTTCCGGAAGGTCAAGGCCGGTTCCTATTGAAGGAAGCAATTTTACCATAGAAACTGATATGGTCATCTCCGCTATTGGACAAGAGCCTGATATAGAGCCTATCAGGAAAGAGGGAATAAAGCATACTCATTTGAATCTTCTGGAAGTGGAGTCCGCAACCCTGCAAACAAACATTGACGGAGTTTTCGCAGGCGGAGACGCTGTTTCCGGACCTTCAACAGTTGTGGAAGCTATTGCAATGGGACAGAGAGCTGCTGAGTCCATTCATCTTTACCTAAATGGGGAGAGGCTATACAAAGGATTTGAAGAAAAGTCAAAGCCAAAGGCTGTCAAGGATTTAACAGGTTTGTCCAAACAGCCAAGACAAAAGATGCCTAAAATTCCGCTTGACGCAAGAAAGGGAAATAACAAGGAGGTGGAGCTCGGATTCACCGAAGAAATGGCAGTGGCAGAAGCGTCCAGGTGTCTTAATTGCGCTGGATGTTGCGAGTGCTTTAAATGCCTTCTTGCCTGCGAGGCAAAAGCCATCAATCACGAGATGGTCTCTGAAAAGGAAATTACCCTCAATGTCGGTGCGGTCGTGGTTGCCCCAGGATTTGAACTGTTTAATGCTGAAAATGCTGGTGAATATGGGTTTAAGAGATATGACAATGTAGTTACCAGCCTCCAATTTGAGAGAATTCTTTCCGCAAGTGGTCCTACATCAGGAATAATAGAAAGGCCTTAGGATGGGACACACCCTCAAAAAATTGCCTTTATACAATGCATAGGCTCAAGAACAAACAAAAATGATTATTGCTCCTCTGTCTGCTGCATGTATGCAACCAAAGAGGCTATTATTGCAAAGGAGCATCAGAGGGATCTGGAGTGCACAATATTCTATATTGATGTAAGGGCATTTGGAAAAGGATATGAAATTTATTATGAAAGAGCAAAGGAGCTTGGTGTAAGATATATAAAAAGCAGGCCGTCAGCAATCTTTCAGAACCCTCAGACTAAAGACTTAATCCTTAAGTACATTAGCGAAGATGGTAAAATTGTTGATGAGACTTTTAATATGGTGGTCTTATCCTGTGGACTTACACCTTCCAGTGATGTAGGTGCGATGGCACACATGCTGGGAATTGAAATTGACAATAATGGATTTTGCAAGACCGATACTTTTGCCCCTGTAGATACAAGCAGGGAGGGTATATACGCCTGTGGACCATTCATAGAACCAAAGGATATACCAGAAACAGTTGTTCAGGCTAGCGCTGCAGCTTCGAGAGTTCAGACACTTCTTGCGAGTGAAAAAGGAAATCTGATAAAAAAAGAAGAATATATCCCCGAGAAAGATGTTAAAGGAAAAATGCCCCGTATTGGCGTATTTGTTTGCCACTGTGGCTTAAATATCGGAGGGGTAATAGATTCAAAAGGGCTTGCCAAATATGCTGGAACGCTTAAAGATGTTGTTTTTGCTACCGACAGATTGTATACATGTTCAGAAGACTCCATTACTGCTATAATCTCCGCAATAAAAGAATATGACCTGAATAGAGTTGTAGTTGCTGCATGTACCCCCAGGACACATGAACCTCTATTCAGGGATGTTCTACGAAAAGCCGGTCTGAACAAATATCTATTTGAATTTGCAAATATTAGGGACCAGTGCACTTGGGTCCATAGAGAAGAGCCACAATTTGCATACGAAAAGGCAAGGGACCTTATAAGAATGGCTGTGGCAAAGGCAAGATTACTTGAACCTCTGAATACTATTGAACTGCCTGTTGAAAAATCAGTCCTTGTTCTGGGTGGGGGGGTCGCATGTATGACTTCTGCACTTGAACTCGCTTCTCAAAAATTCAATGTTTATCTAATAGAAAAGGATGCCCAACTTGGAGGAAATTTCAGGAATATAAGATATCTCATTGATGGAAGCAATCCTCAGGAAAAGTTAAATGAGATAATCAAAAAAATCAATTCAAATTCATATATTAAAATCTTTTTAAGACACAGAGTAGACTCCACATCCGGCTCCCTTGGCAACTTTGAAACAGATATAATTTCAATAGATAATGGAAAGAAGACAAGGATAAAACATGGAGCCATTGTTATCGCAACTGGCGCGAAAGAATATAAACCTACTGAATATAATTACGGCACTCATAAAATGATAGTTACTCAACTGGAACTCGAAAAGATGCTTTCGGAGAATATATTTAGTTCAAAAAATGTTGTTATGATTCAATGCGTAGGCTTCAGAGATGAGAAACATAAATACTGTAGTAGAATCTGCTGTACAGAGGCTATTAAAAATGCACTGTTCATTAAAGAAAAATATCCTGAGACAAATGTTTATATTTTATATAGAGACATCCGTACATATGGTTTCAAAGAGAAATATTTCACAAAGGCTCGTGAAAAGGGTGTTGTCTTTATAAGATACTCAACAGATAAGAGACCCACAGTAGAACTACAAAATGAAAAGATTGCTATAAGACTGGAAGATCCGATGCTGAAAATGCCAATTGAGATTGAATCGGATCTTTTAACTCTTTCAACAGGGATTGAGCCCGATCCTGAAAATGAAAATCTGGCAAAATTGCTAAAGCTTCCTGTAAGTTCAGACGGATTCTTCCTTGAGGCACATATGAAACTCAGACCTGTAGACTTCGCAAGTGATGGTATATTCCTCTGTGGACTTGCCCATTTTCCTAAATTTACAGATGAGACCATATCTCAGGCTCTAGCCGCTTCTTCCAGAGCAAGTTCAATACTTTCGAAGGGGACAGTTACACTTGATGCTGCAATCTCACAGGTTATAGATGAGGCGTGTGATGGCTGTGCATACTGTATTGATCCCTGTCCATATAAAGCCCTTACACTGATTGAATATATTCATAAAGGTGAAATTAAAAAGACTGTTGAGAATGATGTTGCAAAATGTAAAGGATGCGGAGTATGTCAGGCTACATGTCCTAAAAAAGGTATAAGGGTAAACAATTTTAGATTGGATCAACTATCAGCAATGGTGGATGCATTATTACAAGAGGCATAAATATGTCCAACAACGATTTTATTCCAAAGATTGTCCAATTCTGCTGTAATTGGTGCTCATATACGGGTGCCGACCTCGCAGGATCACAGAGACTACAATATAGCCCATATACAAGGATAATAAGAGTTATGTGTACAGGTATGATTCATCCAAACCTTGTGATTGAAGCACTTACAAAAGGCGCCGATGGAGTACTTGTATGCGGTTGCCATATTGGGGATTGTCATTACATAGAAGGTAATAAAAAAATGGAGGCAAGGGTTGAAACCATAAGAACCCTTCTTGAAGATTTTGGTATTGAACCCGAGCGATTCCACATCGAATGGGTTTCTGCCTCAGAATCTCAAAAATTTGTAGAGGTAGTAAACCAATTCGTAGAGAAAATAATCCAACTCGGTCCAAACCCATTGAAATAAGAGGAGTAATGTATGGACAGCAGGATGGTTAGATATTTTGAAAAGAAAAAATTCATGTGGGATGGTTCATCTTACCAATCAGATGAAGAGGCAAAGAAAAAAGAGGTTGAATATAAACAAAAAGGTTTTGATGTAAAAAGGTTATATGAAAATGGAGAGTATCTAATTTATACGAGAAGAGAAGTTAAAGAAGTGATTGTAACCAATAAATAATTTTCAAAGGAGGTTATTATGCCTGTAAAAATCGCAGAAGAATGGCTTGCTACATGTGGAGGATGTGAGGTAACACTATTAGATGTGGGTGAACCCTTGCTGGATGTATTACCTCAACTGGAATTTGTGCATATCCCTGTACTTATGGATCACAAATATACAGGGCAGGTAGGTGAAAAGCATTCAAAGATAGAAATTCCAGAGGCAGATGTTGGAATTCTATCAGGAGGTATTCGCAACGAAGAAAACAGACTAATTGCAGAGGAGATGCGAAAAAAAGTTAACACGCTGATTGCAGTAGGGGCATGTGCAAATTTTGGTGGCATCCCTGCCCTCGGAAATATGTATACTTTAGAAGAAATATATAACATGGTTTATAAAGAGACCGAAACCACTGATTCCTCTTCTACACCAGAAGAAGATTTACCAAAACTATGTGACAGAGTATATGCAGTAAGTGAGGTTGTAAAGGTAGATGTCGCGCTCCCAGGATGTCCTACGACACCGGAATTATATGTTGAGGCAATTACAAAACTTCTTAAAGGCGAAAAATTTGAATTACCAGAGCGAAGTGTATGCGACGATTGCCCCCTTAAGAGGGAAAAGAAGGCCGCCGTGAACCTCAAGAGACCACTTGAAAGCCCTGACTTCCCCTCAGGATTAAGTTACGAAAATATCAGATGTCTTATGGAACAAGGTTACCTGTGCCTTGGTCCCGTCACTCACTCAGGCTGTGGTGGAAAGGAAAAGACTCCCAGATGCATTAAAGCTCATATGCCATGTAGAGGATGCTTTGGATTAATAAGAGAAGGAGCAAATCCTATGGTAGATATGATGTCTGCCCTTTCTTCCATCGGTCTCAATCCTCAACAAATAGAAGATAGAAGGGCAACATTTAATAGATTTGTTGGGGCATCAAACAGACTCCGCCCTGTGGCAAAAAAATAATATAAGGAGGTTTTACTATGACAAATAAAATTCAGATAGAACCAGTAACAAGAATAGAGGGGCATGCAAAGATACAGATAATGTTAGATGATAGTGGGAATGTAGCCGATACCAGAGTTAAAGTAGTTGAACTTCGCGGTTTTGAAAAATTCGCCATTGGCAGGCCTATAGAGGAAATAATAAGGATTGTCCCAAGGATATGTGGTGTATGCCCATGGGCGCATCATCTGGCATCTGCAAAGGCGGCTGATGCTGTTTTCGGTGTTGATATTCCATCGGCGGCTAAGAAGATTAGAGAGTTGGCTTATATGGGTCATATGTTACATAGTCACATCCTCCATTTCTTCATTTTGAGCGGCCCAGACTTTGTAATAGGTCCTGCCTCTGAATATACAAAGAGAAATGTCTTCGGTGTTATTGAAAAGGCACCTGATATCGCAAAAAAAGTAGTGAGAAGCAGATGGCTATCTCAGATGGTAACGCAGAAACTTGGTGGAAAGGCAATTCATCCAGATGTAGCAGTACCAGGTGGGTGGGCAAAACGAATTAAGAAGGAGGAAGTGGAGGATATAAAGCAAATGTTAAATGAGGTTTACGATTTTACCCTCTTTGCAATGGATTTTGTAAAGAAAAATGTCTTTCCTTCCTATTTAGATTTTATTAAAAACACAGGAGTAATAAAAACTGGTTTTCTTGGACTTGTAAACAATGGGAATCTGGAATTCTACGATGGAAAGTTGAGAATGATGCAGGCAGATGGGGGTTTTGAAGATTTTGATGTAAAAGACTACAAAGACTATATTGCAGAACATATAGAACCCTGGACATATCTCAAATTCCCCTATATGAAGAAGAGTGGAAAATTCAGTATGGATCTGGATTCACCATCGGGAATTTACAGGACAAACGCCCTTGCAAGGATTAATGTCTGTGATAAGATTTCGACACCAAAGGCACAGGCAGAACTTGAAGAATTTAGAAAAGTTTTCGGTAGACCTGCACAACACACATTCCTGTATCATTGGGCAAGATTGATTGAGTCAGTTTACGCAGCAGAAAGGGCTATGGAACTCGTGAAAGATGACGAGATAACCAGTGATAATATCAGAATAAAATTGGAACCCAGAGAAGGTAGAGGTACAGGATGTGTTGAAGCCCCCAGGGGCACCCTACTTCATACATATGAAACAGACAGCAAAGGATTAATTACAAAAGCCAACATCATAGTTGGAACTACCCACAACAATGCAGCCATTAATATGTCTGTAAAAAAGACTGCAAGCGAATTGATAAAGAACGGAAAATATGATCAGGGCATATTAAATCAGGTTGAGATGGCTATAAGAGCATATGATCCATGTCTGTCCTGTGCCACACATTCTCTCAAATCAGGTGTCTTTGCAACAGTAGAAATCATTGATTCTGATGGAAAAATAATTGATATTCTGGGAACACATTGACACATGATAAATAATGACCTCTTAATCCCAGAATGGTGCAAATCCAGAATACTTATTATAGGTTGTGGCAATATTCTTCTAGGAGATGATGGATTTGGTCCCTATGTAATTAATTATCTGAAAAGCAATTTCCATATCCCTGCAGGTATCTCCCTTATAGATGCTGGAACATCTGTAAGGGAGGTACTCTTTGATATTTTGCTGAGTGAAAAATATCCTAAAGAGTAATAATCATTGATTCAGGCGATCTCAATAAGCAGTATGGTGAAATTTACGAGATTGAAATAGATGAAATACCCCAGCAAAAGACAGAACATTATGAACTCCACTCTACTCTGAACTCCAATATACTAAAAGAGATAAAAGAAAAACACAGGGATATAAAGATCAGGATTTTCGTATGCCAGATAAAATGTGAAAACCGAATAAATCCAGAGATCTCACCGGAACTCAAGTCATCTATTAAGAAATTATCGGACCTGATATATAGTGAAATTATCGCATCTTTTAAAACAAACAAATGACCACACCAATCAAGATACTGGATAAACTACCCTGTCTCCTATCTTGTAAGAACAAAAGCGAGGCAAATTTATTGGAATCAGGTATATGTAAAAGTAAGTGTGAGAGGTGGAGTAATCTCACTACTGCTTACAATATATTGCTTGATCCATCTATCGATTATATAAAGGCTATTAAATATCTATATTTCTCCAACGGTGATACAACAAATCATAGCATCATCAATCCTGTTTATTGTTACATTAAATGCAAAGATGAAAATATTTTAACTCCATTCTGTTATAAGACTTGCGAAAAATTCAATAATCTAAATGAAAAACTTATCTTTCTTAAGACAGAGATTACATTTGAACAGTGCAAGAAATATCTGATCTGGATATTACTCGGAATGGGAAGAAATATAACAGAAATAACTCAATTAATCTACATCAATAATAGTGATAAAAAAATCCATCCCGTTTCAAGATTCATTCATATAATAATTCCCAACAAATTGAATGAAATATCAAAGCAGAAACAGATTTTTAAATTCTGTCAATTTAATATATGGATGGTAAATACCAGATTCATTCTTGGAATTTTATTTCTCTTATTGCTGCTCATAAATCATCTACTTCACATTATCAGTCTGCCTTCACTTCAATTAATTCCAGTAGCAATACTCCTTCTTTCTGCAAACCTCATATTTTATTTAAAAATTAGAAAGCATTTTACCATAGAAGATGAGGCAAATAGCCAGAATTGTAATATATGCACAACCCCATTTATTGAATCACAGATAATATTTGATTTTTTATGTGTAACATCTATCACATTTTTTACTGGAGGTATATTCAGTCCAGCCAGTCTTCTGTTTTTACCTCACATCATATTTTCCTCCATACTTTTTGATAGTAAAATAAAGAATTTCAATTTATTTTTTGTAATATTTTTGCTTGTTACAACTGCCGGGTTACATATATCGGGCATTATTCCAAAAAATAATATAACCAATCTCTTCTCTCCAATAAGTTCTAATTATTTCATTATATTGATATGTTCGATTTTATCAATCTACACTTTAATAATAGGACTCTTCAGCAGGAGACTATCAATTGAGATAAAAGATTGGTTTTCGGAATATACGCAATTATATTCTCTTATGAATGAATGGAGTGATATTATTAAGAACATCAATTTAAGATATGAACAGATGGATAATTTCAGACAGAAAATGATACAGGTAGCATCTCACGATCTGAAATCACCATTATCCATAATTGAAAGTTATATAAATATGATACAGGAAGGATACTGCGGAGAGATAAACAAAAGACAGGAAGAGATACTTCTCAAGATTTCATCCAAGATCAAAGATATGAGAGAATTAATCAAAGATATTCTTGATGCCGCATATATCGAGAAAGAAGGACTGATTAAAGAGATGGAGATAATAGATCCTACACCTATAATTTACCAATTATATGAAGAAAATAGGATAATTAGTGAATCTTACAATATTGAACTGATACTAAATTCCCCCGACAAAATCCCACCTGTTATTTCCAACAAAGTGAGACTGAGTCAGATTATTCAGAATCTGCTCTCAAATGCAATAAAATTTACACCCGAAAAAGGTGTGATAACCTTCAAAATAATTCCACGGGACAATGATGTTTTATTCGTTATATCTGATACAGGATTGGGTATTCCCGCAGAGGATATTCCATACATCTTTGAAGAGTTTTATAGATCTGGTAATGTAAAAAGAAAAGTAAAAGGTAGCGGATTAGGATTACATATAGTAAAAAAGATTATTGACGCTCAGGGTGGAAAAATCTGGGTTGAGAGTGAATTAAATAGAGGTACACAATTTTATTTTACTCTTAGAAGACCAGTAAAAACCGAAAATTAATACAAATTATTCAGGATGGATGAGCAAATTCAAAATTCAAAATCAGGTTAGTCTTCAATATTCTATTTGTAACTTAAAATGCTATCTAATTTTAATATCACTTGGACTTAATTGCTCAATATTCCACTCAGTAAATAAGATAATAAGCTTAATTTGCCATTCCTATACATACCTAAAATATAAACCAACCAGAGTAGCGCTACAAAATTTTTTATTATGCGAATATAGAGATGTTATTCATGATTTTTTATCAATATTTAATATTCTAAGGATTTGCCCCATCACACAATTTTGTATTTTAAAAAAAGTTTGTTCTGCAAAATATTATAACAAGATAGTCTCCAATCTGACAAATAGAATCATAACAACCAGCACATACACTTGAATAAATGGATAAAAAAAGGGAAGGACTGAATAGGGGAAAAGTTTTCCTGAATAAACAGTAAAAGAAATGGATTATATAGATTAAAATTTATCCTGATTTATTCATTTTTGCAGACATAAGTAAAAATTGTTTTATAAACTCATTTATATTCCCATCCAGAACTGCATCTGCATTTCCTGTCTCATAATTTGTGCGATGATCTTTGACAAGCCTATAAGGTTGAAGAACATACGAGCGGATCTGAGAACCCCATTCTATCTTCTTCTTCTCTTTGTGAATCTTCTCCATCTCCTCCTCTCTCTTCCTCTTTTCTATTTCATAGAGTCTTGCCCTCAAAATCTTCATAGCCATAGCCTTATTCTGATGCTGACTTCTCTCATTCTGACACTGCACAACGATGCCTGATGGATAATGTGTAATTCTTACAGCAGAATCAGTAGTATTTACACCCTGGCCTCCATGTCCGCCCGCTCTAAACTCATCTATTCTCAAATCCGATTCCTTAATTTCTATCTCTATATCATCCGGTATATCTGGCAGTACTGCAACAGATGCAAAGGATGTATGCCTTCTGGCATTGGCATCAAATGGAGATATCCTCACAAGTCTATGAACCCCCACCTCAGCCTTTATATATCCATATGCATAAGGACCTTTTACGAGAAATGTAACATTTTTCAATCCCGCCTCTTCTCCAGGAAGTTCATCCACCACTTCAGTAGAAAAACCATTTCTCTCAGCCCATCTCAGATACATCCTGAGTAACATCTGCACCCAGTCCTGTGACTCAGTACCTCCTGCACCCGAATTTATAGATACAATCGCATCGCTCTTATCTATAGGATCCGAAAGAATAAGATTGAATTCCATATCAGATAGCATCTTTTCAATAGAATTAAGATCAGTTTTAATAGACTCAATAATATCTTCTTCGCCACTCTCTTTTGCAAGATTTAGAAGTTCCTTTGAATCTTTGAGTTGAGCCTCACATTTGTTATATTCCTGTATAAGTTCATCGAGCATCTTTCTCTCCTGCTGAATTCTGGACGCCTTCTGTATATCCTGCCAGAAATCCTGAGCTGACATTAGAGAGTCTATCTCCATTAATCTGCTTTTTTTTCCATCAATGTCAAAGATAACCTCTCAATTCATTCATCTTGGACTCAAGACTCGATATTTTTTCAAAAAGCTCTTTTAACATAATTCACCTCATTACCTTCTTTCTGGATATTACTATTGACACAATAGAGGAAATAATTGCAATAAGTGAACATAACAAGGCAAAGATATCACCTATTTTTGTATATAAAGAACCTTCATTTATCAGCGATACCTCTCCACTCAAAATTCCCCTTACAAATATCTCTGTCTCCTTTTCAATCTTTCCGTATGGATTTATTATTGCAGTAATGCCAGTATTGGCAACTCTCGCAACATACTTTCCATTTTCTATAGATCTAAATACATACATTGACAGATGCTGATACGGTGCAGAAGATATACCGTACCATGCATCATTTGTCAGATTTATTAGTAGATTTGCACCATTTTTCGAATGTTCTCTACTGATCTCAGGAAAGATACCTTCATAACAGATGAGAATACCAGCTCTCATTTCTCTTTTACCGTCTTCTATTTTAAGGGGCTCAATCACATTGCCGGGGATAAATGTACCCACTCCACTTACAAATTTTTCAATGGGGATACCGAGTGGAACATACTCTCCAAAAGGCACAAGATGGGATTTGTAATACCTGCCTCTTACACTCAACTCCCTGTCAAGCAGAAATGAACCATTGTGCAGAACCCTTCTGCCATCCTCATACGAATAAGTGGATATGCCAATTATCTGAATAAAAGGAAACATCTTCTTATCGAGGAGTGCATCAGGTTCAGCAAATGAAGAGATGCCATCAGGTAGGGTCACTGGATATGCCGCCTCAGGCCAGATCACAATATCGGCACCGGTTGATTCTGCCTGTCTCAACAAATCAAGATAATTTGAAAGTATTGATCCTCTAAATTCTGCGGATCTCTTCTTTATACCCTGATCTATGTTTCCCTGAAGCAGAGTCACTTTTAATTTTTCTGCATTTGCCATATTATAATTGATACCATTTGCCCTTATCATACCATATACATAGACAAAAGATATAATGACCAGGAGAAAAATTGAATATCGAATTGGCTTACTCTCATTGCGGTTAAAAAAGAATCTTGCCCATCTTTCAGTAACTGCATTAATAAGCAAAACTACATATTGAACAATATATATTCCACCAATAGCCGCCACCTGAATAAATATAAGATTTTTATACTGCGAATAGGCAATATTTCCCCACGGAAAGCCTGTAAGAAAGTAGTTTCTGAGATATTCAAGAGCCACAAAGATAAAAGGTGCTATTATTGATATATCCAGCCCTACACTTCTATATATATAAACGGATATATACGCCCAGAATGCCCAATACAACGCACAATAAAGCACAAGGATAAACAGTACAGGAACCGCAAGATATTGTGGCATATGTCCAAACACATTCATTGCTATGTCAATCCAGTATAAAACAATCGCAAAATAGACTACACCGGATATCAATCCAGAAATAAAAGCCTTTCTGGGCTCCAGATTTCTCATAACAATCATTAGAGGAACAAATGAAATCCATGCAAGAAAGCCTGCGGCGAAAGGATTGAGTAACTCCTTTTCAGAAAAGAATGATATCACAAGTGGTTGAGATAGAGCTGAAAGAATGCCACTTAATATTGATAATAAATAAATTTTGTAAAAACTCATCATAGGGGGCGGATAATATTTTAAGTATTAAAAACTGTCAAATATTTATATAATCTACATTGTTGCAAATCCAGATATTCTTCCTCTTTACCTGAAATCTTTTTAACATCAAGTAAATATAGATTTTACTGATAC
>JBBISZ010000055.1:0-2705 GCA_037441045.1 Deltaproteobacteria bacterium
TCGCCCGTAATGAATCCAACGGTGTTGCATATGCAGATATTATTAAGTCAAAGAAATTCAATTTTACAGATATTGAGGCTCAAAAGAAGGCAGTTCAACTAATAAAAGGCGGAACAATAAAAACTCTTATTACATTCAATACAGATATCAGTGATGCACTGAAGTCAACTCCTGAAATGCTTGTAGTATTTGATATCTTTGAATCTCCTCTATCTGAAAAGGCAACATACAAAATACCACTTTCACCTGTAGCTGAATCAGAAGGCTCTCTTGTGAGTCATACAGGCAGGCTCTACAAATACAACATGGTATTTAACCCACTTGCAGGATATACCACATTTGATTGTCTTGCGGCGCTCTCAAGAGCAGTTGGTGGAACCAATCAGACAATGGAATCAGTAAGAGTTGCAATTGCATCGGCACTTGAAAATTATGCTCAACTCAAAACTGATGTTGTTGCAGGAAGCATCAGAGTCGAAAGTAAATCTGTCAGTTTATGTGTTCCATCTGATACACCATTAAGTCCGTCACCTTATAAGAGTAGAACCACATATTCAATGGTAGGAGAAAGTCTGTTACCAACAAGGCAAAGTGATCTAAAATAAATATAAATACTATTTACTGAGATCATATTGGTTTTTGCCTGAAACCATTGAATGATTACAATACTAATTGTTTCTCTCTGCTTTTAAGACAGATAACGAATTGCTGATCTCAACCACATTTGATTCTATTATTGATAGCAGTTTTTTAATGACTATTGAAGAATGTCTGTCTTAAAATTGCCTGTCGTAAGGCTTCAATTGCGATTTTTTGATTTGAGATTGGAGAATTCCAACACAGGACATTTTTTCTCTGTTACTTGTTTTCATTCATTCAACCCTCATATTTTTCATAAAAATCAAAGTCTATAAAATAAAGGAGTTTATAAATAACAATCTCTCCAATATTGGGTTTTGAACCAACCTTATTTAAGATATAAAGTAGAACTTCCTAAAATTTTTCTAAATTCTTTTGAGGAACATTAATTCTAATTTGAGGTTTTACTTTTGGCGACTTCTTGCCTTTTTTTAAAATAATCTCTGGCTCTTTTTCTAAATTTAGCAAACCTTCTATAGAAACATTGAATACCTCAGTGAGTTTTACCAACTCTTCAACCGTAATTCTTCTGTCATCGTTTTTCATCTGAGAAATCGTTGGGCGGGAAACTCCAAACATTTCAGCAAGTTTTTCCTGACTGATTCCAGCTAATTCTCTTAATTCTTTAATTCTTTTCCCAATTTTAACCATGATTTCACCTCTCCTGTTTTATCATATAGAGTATTGTAATATATTTTGTTAGATAAATTAGTATTTTTTACAATTTAATCTTAATGAGTAGTTAAAATACCACCTGATTTAGATTGTTTTTCTATAAATCATATATACTTAAAATTTAAATTTATTAAGATTTGTTTCTCTTTACAATATTACTATTATGCTGTAAATAAATTTTTCAGGTTACTTATGGAAAAACAGATAAAATTTTTTGATCTGATTCAGGAGACTGCTTTTAAGCATCTCGAAATAAGTTATAATAAAATAAGCAAACTATCTGAGAGTAAAGAGAGGATAAAACTTGAGGCGATTGATGTATACAGACTACTCTACCCATATATAAATTCAAGGTTCAAAGAACAACTTACAGCAGTAATCCCATTGGTAGTTTATCTGGCACTCTTTCAGATTATATTTTTAAGACAATCCATTCATGACTCACTAACAATAGCGGCAGGAATTCTTGCTGTAATAATTGGGCTGATGTTCTTTATGGAGGGACTCTCAAAGGGTCTGATGCCATTTGGAGAACTTCTCGGAAACAAACTACCACAGAAATCAAAATTACCAACAATTGTTATAATCACCTTCCTGCTTGGAGTGGGTGTCACTTATGCAGAGCCAGCCATTGGTGCTCTTAAGACTGCCGGCTCAATCGTTGATCCAGAAAAGGCGCTTTATTTATATCTGATGCTAAATCAATATGGCGATATTCTCCCCGTTGCTGTCGGAATTGGTGTGGGTATCGCCGCTGTAATCGGTACAATGAGATTCTTAAATGGCTGGAGTCTGAAATCGCTGATCTATATTACACTTGTACCAACTATCGGACTTACTATATTTTCGCTTTTCAACAACGACTTAAAAAGCATCATTGGCCTTGCATGGGACTGCGGAGCTGTTACCACAGGTCCTGTCACAGTACCTCTGGTTATTGCCCTCGGAATAGGTGTAGCATCTGCGAGTGGTAAAGGATCGTCCTCTCTATCTGGTTTTGGTATCGTAACCATGGCATCACTATTTCCAATTATTGCTGTTTTTATATTTGGAAACGGTGTATACTATTTTTCATCAATAGATTTATCAGCAATAAGGTCTCAAATATCCTCAAACATAACTGAAAACACAGATTTATTATCAAAGACTCCTTATCAGGAGATTCTACTCGGAATAAGGGCGACAGTCCCTCTCATAATATTTCTTTTTGTTGTCCTAAAGTTTTTAATGAGAGAAAGATTGAAAAATCCCTTATACATTACATACGGGATAGTACTGTTAATAATTGGAATGATAATATTCAATATCGGACTTACATACGGGCTTTCAAATCTGGGCAATCAATCAGGCGGTCTGGTTCCTGCTGCATTTACAAAACTTGATAATATTGT
>JBBISZ010000055.1:2760-3967 GCA_037441045.1 Deltaproteobacteria bacterium
AAAACTTGTTAATATTGTAGATTCTCCACTTTACAGTTATGCAATCGGTATTGCAATTGCTTTATTATTTGCCTTCTTCCTTGGCTTTGGCGCAACACTCGCAGAACCTGCATTAAATTCATTGGGGTTTACTGTGGAAAATCTTACCAATGGCATTTTTAAGAAATCAATGCTTATGTATTCGGTATCTTTTGGTGTAGGTCTGGGAATTCTCTTAGGGATAGTGAAAATCAGTTTTAATATCCAGCTTTCCACATTACTTATACCCCTCTATATAATAGGTATTGTTCTGACAATTTTTTCCTCCGAAGAATATGTGAATGTCGCGTGGGATTCCGCGGGAGTAACTACAGGTCCCGTTACAGTGCCTCTCGTTCTTGCAATGGGTCTGGGGTTTAGCAATAGTCTGAATGTGATAGAGGGTTTTGGAATTTTATCGCTTGCATCTATTTGTCCTATTATCTCTGTTTTATCAATGGGACTTATTTTTAAAGTTATATACAGAAACTCCATCAAACCAAAAACACCAGAAGAAATAAATACTGTAAAAAAGGAGATTATCTGATGTCCACATCAAGAAGAAATATGGTAACTATAAAAGATATCTCTCTTATTACCTGCATAGTCCAGAAGGGCGCTGCTGATGATATTGTTAAGGCGGCAATGGAGGCAGGGGCGCAGGGCGCCACAATTTTTTATGCGAGAGGAATGGGCGTAAGAGAAAGATTAGGTATTCTGGGAGTCGCCATTGATGTGGAAAAGGAGGTACTGAACATTGTGGTAGCAAATGAACAGTTGGATATGATCTTTGAAAAGATCTTTCTTGCTGGAAAGATGGACACACCCGGTATGGGATTCATGTACGTCACACCATTGATAAAGGCTGCCACATATATTCCGGCTGAAGTGCTTGATAAAATTACAAAAGAAGAGTGCAGGGAATAGAAGATGAGTAGTGGAGAACTCAATTCAAGATTTGAAAAAGAAGGTAGATTTATTACTGTTATCGGAGAGTGTGGTATATCAGAATCCTTGATCGTTGAACTCAAGAAGGAGTTTGGTATCAATCGGTTTTATTTAAACAACGCACGAGGAATGACGCTTATAAAATCCAGACTGATAGGGGATTTTATTTACATAGAAAAGGAGATAATCACTATCCTCGTCTCTCAAGATATAGCAGATAGAGTCTTTGATTTTATATATG
>JBBISZ010000055.1:3977-12185 GCA_037441045.1 Deltaproteobacteria bacterium
CCCGGCTCATTTATTTATATGGGAAAGACCGGAAATATTACACTATTCAATATTGAATTTGCTGGAAATAAGAGCTAATTATTTAAGCAATTCAAGAGCATTCATGACGAGTATACCCATTGCATCATGCGAGATATAAATGGTTTCATCCGTAACCATAATCTTATTGGTAGAATATTCAGTCTTTTTATTTTTCCAGTATTTCAGTGTCCCATCCTTTAAAATATCAAAGACAACAACGCCTGTATTTCCATCCGCTACAAATAGAAAATTTTTATACAACGCAACACCTCTTGCTGTATCAGGTGTATCAAATGTCCCAAGATTCACAAATCCACCCTTTGAAATCTTCAGTACAGTAACACCTTCCGTATCGTTTGCAAGATATAAATACTCTCCATATACTACACCATCTCTAACTCTATATTTTAATTCTATTTTTCCAATAGGATTCAACCCTTTACTGGTAATTTCATAAATCAGCACCCCGTCCTTTTCCGTAAAGACGAGCAACTTTTTATTTTTTACTATTTTAACATAAGAACAGTATGAAGGCGTCTCTAAATGAGTTTGAAGTTTAAGGTCCTTCTTTGAGAATCTCGCAAAGCCAGTTGACCCGAGGGCAACAAATACAGAGTCATCTTCTATCTCACCATTCAATGCAGAGCCATCGACTCTTGCATCGCTCAAGATTTTCAATTTTCGTGGATCTGATATGTCAATTTTATAGATTCCAGAATTACCTGCAAAAAGATAAAGATATTCACCATCTATTATTGAATAAGAACCACTATTCTCAACCACCAGTGATGAGACAATCTCCACCTTCCCTTTAGTATACTTATAGACTGTGAGCCCTGCGGTGCTTGATGCAAACAGATAGTCTCCTTTTTTAGAAATATGATATGTCCTCTGATAAAGATCCCTTGCGGGATTTATACTCTCCTCTGCGAATATCAGACTATTTATCTCTGATAGGAAGAGCAAACATAAAAATAAATACTTCATATTAATACTCCATCATATACAATTGACTTTGTAACTATCATTACACCTTCGTATTTTTTATAAATGCTTTTGCCTCCTGAAAGATGAGCTTCCTCTGTGTGTTTATAATGACATCTATATCAGCCTTTTTATAATTATATTTAGCACCAAAATTCAGAAGTAGCTTATATTCCTCATTTGATATTTTTCCATCAGAAAGTGCCACTCTCGCCATTGAAGATAGCATCCCCCTTGCCTCTTCAAGATTTGCAGGATTTGCCAGAAGCTCGCCCTTTTTTGCAGAAGAGATCATCTGATCCACCGATTCTTTAGAAATTCCGCGATTCTGAGCAGCGCTATATATCATATTTCTCTCCTGCTCATCAATAACACCGTCACTGAGCATTGCTGAAATCATTGCAGATAACATCAGTCTTGCCTCATTACTCTGCTTATTAACCATGCTAAAATTGGTAACAAAATCGTAAGGTCTATAGATATTAATAGAATAGAGTATCCAGTCTCTACTGCCATCGTTTATTACAGCACCACAATATTCACACCTGTCCTCTACATTTGTCGGGAGGGGAGCGCCGCATGATCTGCAGGGAATTACCTTGAAATTGTAAACAGCCTTTGTCTTAGCATCGGATTTTCTAACCAGTGTATATGTCTGAGTTCTTATAGATTTTTCCTGAATATTTCGCGTTTCCTTTGTTTTTCGATTCCTCTCACAATAGCTTCCAGACCACCGAACCATTATATCTATTTTATCAAAGCCATCCTCACAATTTAAGGTTATCCTTTTTACCTCTACAGCACCAACTGCTGGTTCAATTATTGATTGATACCACTCATTCTGGGGATTAAAAGCATTTGATAATGAATTATAAAAATTGGGATGAGATATTTCTTTGATATACTTTATATCTCCAAAAAAATTTGTCCTTATCAATCTGAAAAATATATAGGACACTTTATCCTCAATGACTGCAATATTAAAATCGGGGTCTTTGGCAGTCATCTCTGAAAGCCCCTGAATATTTTCACTCTGCTCATAAGGACTGTAATACTCCTCATCCTGAGTTATCTCTGTCAATACCCAGTCATATTGTCCGCCCATCACAAATGCCTTGCAGTATTCACATGTTCCAGATTCCGTTATCCTGATATCTCCACCACAATTGGGACACTTTCCTTCAATGAGCCCTTGAGATTTCTGTGAGTTTGCCCCTCTTCTCCTTACAAATGTCCAGTGTTCCAGAAAAGGTTCGGATTCATTCACTTTCAAAACCTTTCCGCTCTTTAGATCTACATCCTTATCCTCAATCATTGCCATAAATGCCACATCAATTCTGTCATAGAGATTATCCGAAGAGACACATTCAATATCTGTACTAAGGATGGTAATATTATCAAGTTGGTTTTTAAACCCCTCCATTTTTTGCATATCTATCTGGATTGAGAATCTCTCAAATAATCCATTTGAAACAAACGGCTTCATTGGTAAAAGATTCTGCTCCGACCAGCACTTCTGAATTGTCATGAATGCAGTATTGACTCTCTGAATAAATTTCTCCTCCGAGAAATAAGAATCAACCTGTTTAATCCTGCTTAAATTCTGATTTTTAAGTTGCTGTATCATCTGCTGCGATAAATTTCTTGCTCTTCTTATTGTACTGTTTGTATGATAATTATTCACCCCTCTTCCCATAAAGTAGAAAAAGATTATTCCACCAGCAACCAGCGGTATACCAATGTACGGATAATTTATTATAAGCATAATCAAAAAAAAGATATCACCCCCTCCTCCTCCACCACCGCTGCTATGTCCACCTGATGAATGAAAACCTCCAGAGGAATGAGATGAACCACCATAACTATGTCCACCTCCAGCCCTTGCAAATAGATCAGCAGAAAATAGCAATATAGTTGCCAGGGAAATAGTGATAACAATAAAAATAACCATCAGATGCTTTCTCTTTCTAACTCTCTTCATTAAAAAGACCATCCTTCCTGTTAATCTTAAAAAATCAGTCAAAATAGAATACAGATAAGAACTATTATTGAAATTATATACCACATGTCAGGATAGATTTCTATCAATAAAAAAGTCCCGATTAACAAATCCAGAATAATTGCTATTCATCATTGCCAACAAAAATTAATAAGATAAAATTCACCACCTATTTTCTATAGGTACTTATCATTATTATAAAATATTATCTCAATACTGGTTTTTAGATTACAGGTGCCAGTTACAATTATTTCAATTATTTCATTACAAATATCAAACCATAATCTGGCGGGTCAAAAATCTACATCCTATCAAATTCGTAAAATCATCAAATCCGAATAAAAACTTATAAAAATATCAGGTGGTTATTATTGTATACTTTCTCTTAACGCCTTAATATCATTGAATAAAAACAAAACAACTTTACAATTACTCAGCCACAGGTGCCAGGTACATTTTATATAACAGTATTGCAAAAAAATTTTCCTCTTATAAATAAAAAATATCCTTATTCTGGGAGATATATAAAATTATCAATCTTTTTCTTTCTGAACCTTAATAGCACAGTATGGGCCGCACATTGTACAGACATCAGCCTCCTCTTTTGGAAGCGCCTTTTCTCTAAATTCCCTTGCCTTTACTGGGTCCAGAGCGTATTTATACATTCTCTCCCAATCGAGCGCCTTTCTCGCCTTTGACATCTCAATATCGTGTTCAATCGCTCCAGGAACACCCTTTGCTATGTCAGCTGCATGAGCGGCAATCTTTGAGGCAATTACTCCCTCTTTTACATCCTGAATATCGGGAAGTTTGAGATGTTCTGCAGGGGTAACATAACAGAGAAAATCCGCACCATAAAAACCGGCAAGCGCTCCACCTATAGCTGAGACTATATGGTCATAACCAGGAGCACAATCCGTTACAAGCGGACCAAGCACATAAAATGGTGCATTATGACATAGTTCCTTCTGAATTTTAATATTTGTCTCTATCTGATCAAGTGGTACATGTCCTGGACCTTCAATCATAACCTGAACACCCTTCTCAAGAGCCCTCTGCTGGAGCTCTCCAAGTAGAATGAGTTCATATATCTGAGCCCTATCCGTTGCATCTGCAATAGCTCCTGGCCTGAATCCATCCCCTAAAGACAGAACTACATTAAATTCAGAGGCTATCTTCAGTATATCGTCAAATCTCTCAAACAAAGGATTCTCTTTTTTATTATATTTCATCCACTCTACAATTAGAGCACCAC
This sequence comes from Deltaproteobacteria bacterium, assembly GCA_037441045.1. GTDB lineage: Bacteria > Myxococcota > SpSt-1050 > SpSt-1050 > SpSt-1050 > SpSt-1050. Next base: position 8,237 of record JBBISZ010000055.1, read on the forward strand.
CCCTTGAAACTACATCCAGAAGACGCCCCTCCTTCTTCATCTTATAATAAGTCTAAAGAGTAAATCCACAATGTACAGTCATAAAATCTACACCACTTCCTGCCTGCTCATAAATCACATCAAATATCTCATCAACTTCCATATGCAAAAACGATTTTTTCTTTTCATAAGCGGAGGCTGCAACATCATAGATAGGGACTGTACCGAGAGGAAGATCGATAGAATCAAGGATCTTCGCTCTAATCTTTTTTATGTCTCTCCCTGTAGAAAGGTCCATAATTGCATCTGCACCTGCCTCCTTTGCAACAAGACCTTTTTTAATCTGGACGAGCCGATATTTGCATTTATTTTGGTCTTAAGCCCTTTACCTATGGCAAGAGGCTTAATATTCTTTCTGTTTCTGTTCTTTACTATTACAATTTCACCTTTTAAGAACCTATCAACCAACAACTCTCTTGAAATTCTTTCACCTGATAGCACCTCATCAATTACTTCCTTGCCTCTTCCCATCCTTACATCATTTAGCAAACTCATAAAAACTCCTCAAAAAATCATTGTTGTTTTTGCTCTTTTATATTGAATTGTCAACCCAAATTTCTACCTTTAGCTAAAAAACATTTTAATACCTACAAGTATAATAAACAATGAGAACAATCTCCTCATCCAATCATCCGAAAGATTATTGGCAATAAGAGCACCAAAATATGCACCTATAAAAAGTCCCAGACCGATCAAAAGTCCTGCTTTTATATCTACATTCCCTGCTTTGTAATAATTTACTACTGCAAGTATTCCAACAGGGAGAAGAAGTGCCATAAGTGAAGTTCCCTGTGCCATGTGCTGACCGAAATGCAATATGTGTACCAGGGCAGGAATTATTATTACACCTCCCCCAACTCCGAATAAGCCTGCAAGTAATCCTGCAAATAGTCCTATAAGAATCTGAATAACAACTAAATGCATAAAGACCTCCATATTTTCGTAATATACACCATTCTTAAATTTTATCACATATAAAAAAAGCCCCAAAAAAGGGGCTATTGATTTTAATGGTAGCGGGGACTGGATTTGAACCAGTGACCTTCGGGTTATGAGCCCGACGAGCTACCGGACTGCTCCACCCCGCAATAAGGGAGTTTTCATATTGCATATTAATAGCCTTCTGTCAAGGGGTTAAAAATATTTTTTTAAAATTTACCTTATTTTTCCTTGCAGAGCATCTTGTTTGTAATTCCTGAAATATCTACAAAGGCAGATGTATCTATAATAGATGCACTTGTATCATACGACTGAATATTCATATCCTTAACAGGAATACTGGATGTTGCAATCTTTACAGAAACATTCTTTCCAAATCCATCAGGACAGACGCCGCTTGACTTCCCATCTTTATCAGTTTTATAAACAACAATCTCCAGAGATGAATCAAATGAGTATGACTCACCTATAAAAACAAGACCATTATCAGATGTCTGAGATATAGAGAAGCATCTGTCTATCTTATCCCCGCCGTATGTCTTCTGAAATATTGCATTTCCGGTTCCATCAAGTTTTACTATAAGGCAATCGTACTGCCCTGCCCCATAAAACATCGTCTCGTCAAGGAGAATATAATTGCTGTCATCTGTCCTAATAATCTGGTACGGCTTCTGATTGTCTGGTCCACCGTATGTCCTCTGCCACAATACATTCCCTGAACTATCAAATTTCATTATAAAGGAATCAAGAACATTTCCAGTTATGGGCACCTCTCCACCCAATAATGCACCACCATCTGAACTTTTGCTGATCGCATACCCTCTTTCAATATTTGAACCTTCTCCAATCTGTTTTGCCTGCAGCCTACTCCCGGAAGAGGAGAGCCTCATATAGAAGGCATCATAACATGTCTGGCAGCCCGTATTTATTGAACCTGCTACAAGAATATCACCATTATCAGCAATATCCAGATTGAATGCCCCACTATCATTGGTATTTCCAAACTGCTTTTGCCAGACAAAGTCACCATTTCTATCCACCTTAAAAATCCAGATAGCACTACAGGTAGCACAGGATGCATTGTATGTACCCGCTACAACATAACCATCAGAAGTAGCTTTTACAGCAAATAATCTATCATCATTTATGCTTCCATAAGATTTTTGCCACTTAATATTGCCCGTTAAATCCATCAGGATAAGCCACACATCATAGCCTCCAGATCCATAGGAATTTGAGTAACCACCAAGCAAATAATCTCCATCAGAATTTTCAACGACAGATACAAGGAAATCCTCTTTATCTCCACCTATTACCCTCTGCCAGATAGTATTTCCATAAGAATCAGATTTTGTAATAAAGTAATCAGTATTTCCAGCCCCCCTCATATTTGTAGTTCCACCAATAAGAAATCCTTTATCTCTGGTCTCTATCACCGACCTGCCACTCTCCTGTGCAACTGTGCCATATCTAAAAGGCCAGTAAAAATACATCTCACATCCATTCTTTTTGTCAAAATCACCATCCATATATGGTGGGATACACTCATCGTAAGAACAGACCATATCCTCACAGAGTATGTTTTTTACATTTAATGCATTACACGGCTTACCGCAACCACCACAATTTTCTGGATCAGTATAAAAATTAACTTCACAACCATCGGACCAATCATTGTTGCAATTGTCATACTTCCTTATGCACTTACACTTAAATTCCACACATTCAGCATTTAAACCACAACTCCCGCACTCACCACCACAGCCATCATCTCCACATTCCTTTCCTTCACAACTGGGTATACAAAAATCCATCAAGACATCAGAAATCACATCCTCAAGAGTAGCATCATTTAAGGACTCAACATCATCACCTTCTATTTCAGGCATGATATCTCTTGATCTTACATCCTTTATCTTTTCCAGAGTGCCTGATTCTCCATTATCAGAGCAAAAGATGAAATAATTACCCAGAGTAAATAACAATAAAATAAAATATCCTCTTCTCATATCAATCTCCCATTGCTTATTAAATTTACATTATTAAGTTCAAAAAGACAAATGTTAAATTATTACAAAATATACCGTACCTGTACTGCACCCCGTCTGTCCAGACATTTTTTAGGGCTCAGATTTGAAAAGTTAGTATGATCTTCTCAATAACCTTAACTCTGGTTAATTTAAAACAAAATATATTTTGTGCATTCATTTACTGCGTTTTTTAAGTGCTAACACTGCAAATAAAAAGTATATAACCAATATTAATATTTTGAATATAAATGCATATCCAAGATAAAAGTAATCTCTATTTAGTGAAAATATCAATAAAGTAATCAATATAACCATTCCCAAAGCAAGAAAAATCAATAAGATTAATTGATTTTTTGTCATTTCTTTACTATTTACTTTACTACTTGCTATATACCCCCTCCACGCAGATTCAATATGATAGATTAGGTAAAAAACTATACATATAATGCTAACAAAATAAACCCATATTTTATTTATTCCCTTTCTTTTAGCCATATAAATTAGTAAAGCACAACTGGTTATAATACCTGCAAATATAATCAAATCTATAAATAAATCTTTTTTATTTTTTCCTTGTTTAATAATAATAAACAAATTGGCTCCAAGCATAGCAAATATTATTATTCCTGCTGTTATTAAAATTAAGTAATTTGCAACCATTTTTATCTACACTCTTCCCCTTTTCTCTTCTCACATATATATTGACATGACAACTCATACCCTCCACACATAAGTGTACATGAAATAAAACATATGAACCGGCACAATGGATATTCTGCAGCTGAGAGAAGGCACCCATATTCACAAACTCTATGACAAAGAAAATGACAACTACCACCTACTCCTCCTGTACAAATTAAGTGACAGTAGAATAGCCCTGAAAAATCCCTATAAATTAATGGATTATTATTTACATAAGAGTATATGCTTCCATCATAGTC
>JBBISZ010000056.1:0-8255 GCA_037441045.1 Deltaproteobacteria bacterium
CAACCGCAGATAACTTCCTCTGATGGTCTATGCCAATATAAAGCATTTTACACTTCCTGATTTGTAGGTTTTAATACCATTCATATTGCACATATTCCAGAAATTGTATCCTAATTTTTTCATTTAAAACTTTAATTTTAGTTGCTCAATATCAGGCACAATGGGCAGGGTCTCAAAGGGTTTATTTATCCATTCCCATAAATCCCTGTATGTAGATAGATTAACCTCAATAAAGCATGATATTGATGGATGACATAGTAAAACATGGATTAGACTTTTTGATTCATAACTATCTTTTCAAAAAATATTCTCGACAGATATGATCAGTTATCAATCTCACATATCCTCAAGAAACTCCTACCACACTTTTCTATATCAAAATCTTCCATAACTTTTCTGTGCACCTCGCCCCTTCTTTCATAATCAATATGCCTTATTGATTGACTGATTGAATCAGAGATATCCCTTGCAGACATTCTATTGATAAAACTCCCATAACAAGTAGTTTCTATGAGGCGGGAGGCAGGATAACTCTTATAAGTCAGAATGTATACACCACAGGATTGTGCCTCATACAACATTCTAAGCGATGAATCATGTCCACCTTTTAAGAGCAAAAAGATATCCATACAATTATACGCATCTACCAACCTATTATCATCCACATAATTAGTAAATATAATATTACCAGAATCAATCCTTTTTTGTGCATACTGTTTTATCTCATTCAGAGTCTCTCCTCCACCAACCATAAAAAGTAAAGCATTGCTATTATTTTTTTTGAATTCAGAGAATGCATCTATTAGAAGCTTATGCATCCTCCCTTTTTGAAACATCCCCACATAACCAATAACAATTGAATTGGAGTCTATTCCGAACTCCTTTCGTGCTTTCATCCTATCTCTCAATTCATAAATGTTTGAATCAATTGCAGTTGGGAGCAGGAATATCCTACTGCAAAGCTCAGGATATTTATTCTTAAATTCAACAAATATGTCAAAGTCATAAAAAATGAAGAGATCGGTGCCAGAATATAGTTTTTTATGAATAAAATCTTTTCTTACTCTTTTAGAATGAAAGAACCTTATGGTCTTAAAATGATAACTAATATTTCTCGTTGCAATTCTCATTGAAAAATGGTCATTTGAGAATGAAGATGCTACAAAGTCGGGCTTCAGATCCAGAATAAGGGACCGCAGCTTATTAATTTCACAATATTTACTAAAAATTAACTTATTTTTGTTTGATACTGATATATTTTTTATAGTTATTGCACCACATCTCTCAATATATTCATTAAGGTTGCCTTCTCTATTTTGATCAGAGACTACCCATACTTTATGACCATTCTTACACAAAAACTTAATAATATTATACGATTGAGCTGCCTGCCCGGTCAGAGTAGATGTAGAAAATATGAACAAGAATCTCATTATTTAAAATATTTACAGAGCCTGTTGCTGCAATCCTTACAAAAGATAAAATATTTTTTGTATTTTGTCCCTCTCTTTGAATCTACCTTAAAAAATATACCCGATATACTCTTCTGGGGAATCATCTGAAAAGATTCATTTAATCGTACTAACCTATTTTCTTCTCCAATAAGTTTAAATATCTTTTCCTGCTCTCTTACATCAATATCACAATACCCGGAAGAATATCGAGCAGATAAAATAAAACCCTCCGTTAATGAGGCTTCTATATTATGCATAAAACAATCTGCCGCTGCCTCTACAAATACTGAACCCCACGCATCAACCAATTGTGACATAAAGAGTTGATTGCTACTATAAAGTTGAGATGATAAGTTTTCAATTTCATCACCGATTGTAAGAATAAATATAAAAACAGAAAAGGCATCTCTCCCGATCTTGGAGAGCACTCTGGAATTTATGGTAATATCCTGTATTGTTATTTTTCCTTCCTCTATAAAAAATTTGTTCGTTTCAAAATTATAAACAATTGGTTTGATATAATTTTTAAGATTTAAATTCTCACTCTCTATATTATTTTTTATGTTTATCGGAAGTACAGATGGATCGGTCACACCAAGGTATTGATAAAGATTCTTCCTATCAAGAAATGTTTGTAACTCTTCCACATCGATGGTGGTCTGCATCAGATATCAATCTTCCATAGGATGTGGCTTAAACTGTAGATCAATTCCTTCTTCAAAATTCTTCCACAGTTGACCTACATAGTTTGCAAATACTAATATATCTCTCTTTGTGCCTTTATCATCCATAAAAAATTCAGGTAGTACAGCCACCTGTTCAAAATCCAGTTGCTGAATCTCTCTTTTATGATCATGCATTTCGGGAAGTAACTGGATAATCACTTTCTCCTTCCCCTCCTCCATACATAGATATACCATCTCAGATATAAGTTCCCTTGTAAGTCCTGTCCCCCAGAAGGACTTATCCACACAAAAATAAAATCTTAAAAGATGCCTGAAATAAAACTCATCATATTTTTTTAATATTCCTATCCCAGCCACTTTATTACCACTGGTTGCAACAATAACATTTTCATCATTATGAATCATCTGTTCAAACTCATTTAGAATATCATTTATCTCTCTGTGAGCCCATAAAAATACTCTCTCATAAAGATTTTCGGATTCAAGAAATGCAGAGACTTCTTTTCTGTCAGTATTCTTGAATGATTTCAATTCAATCTTAGCACCATTTTCAAGAGTTACAATCTTAAAAATATTTTTCACATTCTCCTCCGTATCAATAATAGATACTTACTGAGAGGCCGCCACCATAGCCAAAACCTTCCATGCTAAAACCAGGATAGCCAGGATTCTTACTCTGAATCCCATCACTATATTGGTCTTCATCAAGCACAGGCTCTTTTGCATCAGCGCTCTTTTTATCCTCCCTCGGTATAAAATACATTAATTGCTAATAAATATCAAGAGATAGTCTCCAGTTCTCATAAGTCCAGTTGAGTCCACCACCAATATTAAAATAATGAACGGTAGTATCCGCATAGTTTGTCCTGCCATTCTGTTCTGGGACAGGTGTTGGATGATATATATAACCACCCCTTAATAATATTTTACTATTAAGCCTGTATTCAGTACCAATATGAATTGAGACAATATCATTAAAAGGTACAACGGGTTTCTGGTAGTGAGAATCTCTATAATTAGAGTACACCTCATAAACAAAATCGCTTATTCTATATGATATCGCTCCTGTTAATTCAGTGGGTGTATATTGAAAATAGAATATCTCCTCCGAGACATTGGGTTCTCCAGCCTTTGTCAACCCTCTTACTTCGGTATATGAAGTTGAGACTATCTTAAAACCCGTCTCATGCCTGTAAGATAGACCAATGCTGAACGATTCAAATGGACTATAGTATATCCCAACAACAGGGTATGTCTTCATCTGCTCTTCTCCAGCAAGATTGAGATACATATTACTGGTATCTGTTATTGAAGGTAGATATTGATAAGATGGGGCGTTTGAGTTAATCTTCATAATTGCGCCACCACCGATACTAAGGCTTTTAAATATTTTATATGCTGCTGAAATATATATTGATTCACCTTCCGACCTTACTCCATATAATTCAGGGTGAATTTTGTTGGTAAAATATCTCTCCCTTTCATCCGGGAAATAACTTTTCTCAAGATGTACTCTATTGGTTGGAAAATAGATGCCAAAGCCAAAGGCAAAATTGTCAAATTTGAGATTGTGCTTCCCACTTATATAAAGCCCATACATATTTGTTACGCCACTATATCTGTCGCCCGTGCTTCCTTCAAATGGGGTTATATCTATATACATGTCTGTGAGCGTGGTGCCGAGCATAATATGATTTTCCATCTCAGTTAGAAGTGAAGGATTATAGAAAACTGCCGATGAATCATTACTTGATGCTGCCCCTGTATTCCCCATTCCAATACTTCTTGCACCAAATCCAATAATATCTGCACCAGATGCAAAAAGCAAATATGGATACAAAAACAATACCACTATGATAAATTTTTTCATAAATCACATTCCCTTCAACAAAGAACTGAAACTCTTTTATACACACCCATAAAAAAAATTCAAATCAAAAATCTTTTTAAATAAATTATATACAAATATTCTATTTTTATTTTATTTTAACCCTTTAACACTCCGAGCGGCTTCATAACTGCTACAACTTTTGCAATACCCGCACCAACAACTGTATTTATTACCTCATCAATATCTTTATAGGCAGAAGGCGCCTCTTCCTTAATAGATGATCTATCCTCACAAATCAAATAAATATCCTCAATCGATCGCCTGAATTCCTCATCCGATATAAGAGAACTACCTACCTTTCCTCTCTTCACTTTTCCTGATGCCGCTGTACGACTCATAACCCTGCCTGCACCATGATTTACTGAATACATTGTCTCAATTGCGCTCTCATTTCCTACAAGCAAATAAGACTTTGTGCCCATTGAACCGGGAATCAATATCGGCTGTCCTGTATCAGAAAATGGTGTCCCTTTCATTTTTGAAGGCGGATAGGCACGGGTAGCTCCTTTACGATGTACAAAATATCTCCTGTCTCCAATATTCTCATATTTTGCTATGTTGTGTGGTACATCATAAACAAGATTAGTCCTCGACGACCTCATTGTTTTCATAAATATATCTCTGATTATCAAAAAAATAAGATGCCTGTTTACATAGGCAAAATTGGCTGCTGCATACATACTATTGATATATGCATTACCTTCATCAGAATCTATATCAAAATAGGCAAGATTGGAATTTGGTATTCTGTAACCTCTTTTTCTGTCATATTCAACTGCCAGTTTCATAAAATATCCGCCAATCTCATGTCCAAACCCTCTCGAACCACTATGAATCATAATGGTAAGACCGTCCTCATAAATACCCCACCTTTCAGCAAGCCTCTTATCATTTACAGAAATAACCCTCTGAATCTCTATAAAATGGTTTCCACCACCAAGAGTTGCAAATTGCTTATAACCTCTCTCAAACGCCTTCTTCGGGATATAATCTATTATTGCAGGCATCCTGCCCATATCCTCTAAATATGGGGCTAAATTTGCGTATGAGACACTTTCCATTATCCTGAATAACTCCGGGTGGTGTTTCTTAAAAGATTTCTTAAAAGTCAATTCATATAATCCAGAAACCCCATATCTGAGAATCTGAGAAAGTTCCTCGCCATCAAAAGAGATATTCTCCTTACCCTCTCCCAATGGTATCCTGTTGTGTATCTGATGAGCGAGATTTTTTATTACAATCTCATCATATCTGAGTCCAGTAGTTAGCATTGTCATCCCGCAATTAATATCATAACCTACTGCAGATGGAATTACTGCATCCACAAGTCCCGCGACCGTCCCAATAGGGACACCGAATCCTATATGTATATCGGGAGTGCAGAGGACATTTTGTACAGGATCAAGGGTGGCAGTATTATACAACTGCTTTATTGCATCATTTTCAATTTTGATATTTTCAGATGCATATATATATGCATCAGTCTTCATCTCCCCTTCTTTTTCAAGTTTCAATCTATACTCATCAAGCCTTACAAGACTCATATTTTCGAAATCCCGATGCCATATTTGACATGATTGCCCTTGAGATCTAATTTGGGCTCAATATTATTAAACGCAAGCACCACAGTTGAGCCCAGGGCAAACACCGCGAGTTTTTCACCCTTATTGATGGCGATCTCCTCAAATAAAGATTGATTGGTATTTTCAAGAGAACGAAATTTGTCGCTCAAAATAATGTTGCCCACTCCCATCGCCGCAATCATTGACACACATATATTAAAACCATCAGATCTTATAAATACATTTAGCCTCTCATTTATACATAGAATATCCTTTTTTCGAGTTATCATATCATCAAATACCGGATAGAGAGATCCTGCAAGACGCTTAATCCTGTATATTTTACCTTCCACTGGAGAATGTATCCAGTGATAGTCCCCTGGGCTCAGATAATGAATGGAATAGTATCCACCTTTCAATTCCGACATAAACTCCTCATCTCCAACAAGTTCACTTATTGAGAGTTCCTCACCCTTACAGCAGAAAACGCCATTTGATATTTTTCCTATTTCAGTAATAATTCCATCCACAGGAGAGATTATACGATTGTTTTCAATCTTCCTTGAACCATCTTTCAATTCTCGTGTAAAAAAAGTAAGAAGTGTCTCATACTCATCTACAGGTTTGCTTATCTCTGAAATATCAACTCTATATTTTTTTATAAATCTACTTATCAAAAATTTCTGAAAAGCCCTATTTCTTACTCTTGAAATATTACCAATTAAGATACTTACTGTCCTTTTTGGAAGATATTGAATTATAAATGGTCTTAGTTTTCCCATAATCTATCTCTTAATACAATCTGAAGGTTGACCTGCCTTCTTTGCCTCTTCTATTACATTATTGATATCCTGATTGTATTTATTAATCTTAGTCATAATCTCATTCTTTCTTGCGATTAGTGTCCCATACTCCCTGGCTGGACCTTCTGAAATCTCCTTCTGTTTCTCCTTTGGAGTATCTGCCGGGACTGCAAAACTATAACCACCATCTACGCTAACAACCTTATATTCAGAACCAATCTTTGAAAGCTTCTTCTCTATCTCATTCAATTCATCCTGATAAGGCTTCATCTCATTTTTGATCTGGGTAATTCTATCGTTATAACTCTCATCACACCTTGACACCTTAAAGGATTGCGTGCCAGTTACCACACCTGTACCAGTCTGTGGTTGTATTGATGCATCATTTACAATCTCAGAAATAACCTTGCTTGTCTCCATTCTCAATTTCTCCTCTGCCATCTTCGCTGAAACAGTCTTTATCCTTTCATTTACAATCTCTATTTTATACTCCCTGCTCTTTAATTCTATATAAATATCCAGTGCCTCCTTATACATATTCAATTTTACAAACCCTTCAGCCTTACTAAAGAGCTCCTCACTATCATCCTTTTTCTCACAACCTGCAAGAATAATTATTGATAATGCTACTGCAACAATTGTAAAATACTTCATATTTGCCTCCCATCCTAATCAAAAAATGTAATATTATCTACAAGGTCTCTACAACTATATTCTGGTTCATATTTTAAATCTCTTCTTGCCCTGTCAATTGACATCAATGAGTTATATGAAAAGAGGTCTATAAGTTCATTATTATAAACTTCAGATCTTAAAAGCCATTTTACTGAGTAGAATACACTTTTAATTAAATGTTCAGGTACATATACAAATGGCTTATTTAAATAATTGGCTATCTCACTCAGTAGTATAGTATCTGAGGTTGCAATATTGTATATTCCACCATTTCCATTTGCCATAGCATTAATAACATAGTTTATTAGATCATAAACATATAAAAGCTGAAACTCTGGATTGCGCCTGGATATGGAGTAAAAAATTGGAGTCTTTTTAAAAAACCTTATCAGAATATCCTCCGAAAAGCTATGATATAGAGGTGCCAGCCTCATTAAAAAAAGCCCATCAGCCTTATTATGTGATAAATACTGAATAATATTTCTTTCAATAACAAGTAAATCATTTATATACGCTATCTGTGATGATGAAATCAATACATCCTCTTCTGTAAATCTATGCCGCGATGAAAGATCCACACCATATACATGGTTTGAAGAAAATAAGAATAGTCTTTTTATATTACCATTGCTATAAATCTTAAATAGCCTTTCAAATCTAATATAATTATTTCGATTATATGGGTGCATTTCGGAGTATATATCAAAATCAAAAGGAAGATGAATTACTGTATCTATCTTCTCCTTTTTTATAATACTTTCTATATTAGAAAAATAACTATCGGTTTCGTAAAATCTCAACGACTGAGGATTGAATGAAGGAAATTTTATATCTACACCTATGATAGGAATTTTCTGCATATCAAAATACTTTATAAACTTATTTGCAGGAAATCTTGATGCACCAGTTATCAAAATCTTTTTATCCTTAATCCTCTGCATAGATTCATAATTATCACAAAACAGGAAATAGTTGAATAAAATTCATATCAAACTCTTATTTTTTAAGAAATATCAGACTATTGGTATTTTGATCTACAAATCGCTGATCCAGCGATGAAAATAGAGAGCAATCGGGTAAATTTCTTTATTTTTAGATGAAAAAACGCTTAATTACTTAACCATTAAGCCCAGAAAATTCATAATAGTATCGGGGAGAATTCCAGTAATTATCAGAAAAATAAC